>NZ_CBDRFA010000026.1:0-88053 GCF_965343085.1 Nocardiopsis synnemataformans
CTGAACCAGCGTGTCCAGCCCGCCGGTGATCAGGATGAGGAACTCAAGCTCACAGCCCACCGGCAGCACGACCACAACCTCCACCGCAGGGGCGCGAAAGGTGGTCAGAAGCCAGCGCTCGACGCCGTTCTGGGCGCCCCGCGAGGTGGCCTGCCTTGAGCGGCCAAGCCGGTGCACTGTGCAGCGGCCGCAGCAAGCTTTCCGAGACAGCCCAGCGGTGTGGTGCCGCTGACGCGGCGCCTTGACGTGGGCCAAGGCTGCGGTCGGGCCTACAGCGGGACGCACAGCGCTCACCTTTCGTGGAGACGTGGGCTTAGGCAGGAGAGAGAAGTGGGGTCTGTCCCTCTTCCCCAAGAGGGACAGACCCGGAGCCAGCTCCCCCCAAAGGACTGGCTCCCCTCCGCGCCGCACGAGCGAGTCGGCGCGGGGTCGGTATCCGCCCGGCGGCCACATAGGGCACCGGGCGGCAACTCAGGGAATCGGGCGCACCCGCGCCCGGTCGGTGTTGCGGTCGGCGGCTACCTGGCCCAACAGCCGTCCCCGCAGCTCACCCACCGTGGAGGCTGTGAACTCATCCACCTGCCCGCGTCCGGGCGCGCAGAGCCGTTCGCGTCGCTGTGCCCTGAACGAGGTAGGGCCTTCCTGGCTGGTGTCGTAGGTCAGCGACCAGCCGCGATAGTACTCGCGCAGGCACCGCACGTCGGTGACGGCGCGCACCCGCTCGCGCAGCGAGGGCAGATCCGGACCGACCAGCGTGAGGTCCTCGCCAGGGTGGTGGGCGACTACGGCGCTGCCGTCGTCGGATACATCCAGTCGCCATCCGAGCGCCCAGGTGGGGTGCGCGGTCAGGGTGGGCCAGGACCAGCGCGCCCACACCCCGCAGCGCCCGTCGCTCAGCTTCCCCCAGGCCTGGGTGAGGGCCTGGACCAGGAACAGGCCGCGGCCGTGCTCGGCGTCCGGGGAAACCTCTCGGGGCCGCGGCACGGTGGTAGCGCCGTCGTCGATCACCCGCACGGTCAGCTCGGTGCGCAAACCTTGATGGTGCACCAGGGTCTCCACGCTCACCTCACCGCCTCGCTGACCGCTGCGGGTGTGCGTGATGGCGTTGCTGACCAACTCCGAGAGCACCAGCGTGGCACTGTCGGTCATCGCAGCGGGGACCCTCAGCGCCCGCAGGGTCGCGTCCAACCAGACGCGCGCCTCACCCACCGAAGCACGGTCCCCGGGAAAAGTCTGTCCGTGCGATGCTGCCGGTGCGACCTGGGGAGCGGTGAGCTTGTGCCGGAGGTCGGTTGAGATCGTGGTCGGGGGATTGGTCGGCTCGATACACTGCATGCGTCTCACCTCGTTCGTCGTCGTCCAGGGGTGGGGCATTCGCCCTGGTGGCCGCGCCTTCCCAAGTCCGGCCCCAGGGCTTTTTTGTGCCCGTGTCCCTTTAAGTACGCTTTATCACTGGAGCGAATTTTTCATGCGACTTCGCCAAGTGACGCGTATGACAACCATGACGGTGACATACCAGCAGCTCAAGGCATCTCGCCATACGGGAGGAGAGTTGGAGACATGGCGAAGATCCTCACGACTGAGGTAAAATTCTAGTGAGAAAGTTAATTTTTTGGCATAGCGAAGGTGAAGTACATGGGGCACAGGAGGGCTGATCCAGCGTGGGAGGCCTTCGGTAGGACGCTACGGAGCTTCCGTGAGGAGGCCGGGCTGCGCCAGCGACATGTGTTCGAGCAGCTGTCTGTGTCGAGCGGCTTCTACTCGAACTGGGAGACCGGGGTGAGAGCCCCTTCGGAGAAGGTCATCGCCGACCTTGACCGCCAGGTGAGGGCTGGTGGCCAGGTAATCGCAGCCTGGGAAAGAGCAAAGCGGCAGGTCGCAGCGCCAGCGAGGTTCGTCGAACTTCCTGACCTGGAATCCGCTGCTGTGGAACTCCGTGAGTACCAACCGTTGGTGGTTCCCGGGCTTGTACAGACCAAGGAATATGCGCGGGCGGTGTTCGAGGACATCTTCCCAGGTATGAGCGCGCGCCGGATCGACAGCATGGTCAAGGGCAGGATGGAGCGCCAGCAGCTCCTGGACAAGGATCCACGACCGCTGGCCATCTTCTTGATCACCGAAGGTGTCTTGCACCAGCAACTGGGGGCGCGTGGCATAGACCTACTCCGCGACCAGTGGCAACGACTGATCACTGATGTGGAGACCGGTAAGGTACGGGTGCAGATCATCCCCCGGACCACCGGGCGCCACTACGGCAGTGGAGGGCCTTTCCGGCTGTACACCTTCTCCGACAAGGCCCCCGTGGCCTCAGCGGAGTACATGACCGGGGAGACGGTGATCAACGATCCTGACCGGTACCGAGAGTGCCTGACCTCCTTCGGGTTACTCCAAGGCGAGGCCCACTCCGAAGCGGTCAGCCTCCAACTGCTGAAGGAATTGGACGACGGCGCATGAACAACGAAAACGGGTGGCACAAGGCCAGCTACAGCAGCGGCAGTGGCAGCTGCGTGGAGGTGCACGAAGGTCCCACCACCGGGGTTCGGGACACCCAGAACCGGCACCTGGGCCAGCTGGACGTGCCAGCAGCCGAGTGGACCGCCTGGCTCAAGGCAATCAGTAACCAGTAACACCAAGTGAACCGGCCCCCGCCAGAGCAGTTGGCGGGGGCCGGTTCCATGTCGCCACACGAGGCTACCCGGCATGTGCTTTTGGTCCAAGGCTGCAGGGCGGTGCATCCCATCCCATGGAACCTCTGTGAGCTTTATCTGTCCTACACAGCTAAAGGCCTGTTGCGTTCATCGACCCACAGGTGGGCGTGTCCCGTGGGGTCTATGTCCACGCCGAGCCGGTCCCGGCCGGGGGATCCGGCCGCCTGCCAGGCGGCGCGGGCGGCGGCGATCTCCGCCCACAGGTCCCGGGGCCCGTACCGTTTCGTCTCGAAGGGGGCCCCGGAGGGGGTGTACTCGGCCAGCGCCCAGGAGCCGGAGCCATCGCGGTCGAAGACATAGACCGTGGCCTCCCCTGCCGCCACTGGGTTGGCGTCGATGTCGGCTTCGTAGGAGGCATATCCCAGGCCGGGGACCAGGTGGCCCAGGGCCAGGGTCCATCCGGGGTGGCGGTCGGTCACGACCCGGGGGTTGACCTGGATCAGGCCCTGGCGCACGCCTGGGGCGTCCTCGTCCACGAACGCATTCCGGCCCAACGGCTCGGGCCGGTGAGCGGGGTCGCGCATGAGCATGAATGCGGCGTCGGCGAGCGGACGCCCGTGCCCGCCTCCCGGCGCGTCGACCTCCAGGCGCAGCAGGCAGGCGGAGGCGAACCCGGCGCCGGGCGACCAGGGGGTGACGACCGTCCCGCCGGGGCGCAGCGCGGCCAGCCAGGCCGCGGGCAGGTGGCGCACCGCCACCGTGGACAACAGCAGGTCGTAGTCGCCCGGGGCCGGAGCGGCGCCGTCGCCGATGAGCAGGGTGGGTTTGTAGCCGAGCCGGTCCAGCACGTCGCGGGCCTGCTCGGCGACGCCGGGGTCGATCTCGATCGAGGTGACCGCGTCGGCCCCGAACCGCTCGCACAGCAGGGCGGTGTTGTAGCCCGTTCCGGTGCCGATCTCCAGGATGCGCATCCCGTCGCGGGCGTGCAGGGCTTGGAGCATAGCCACCACGAGGGAGGGCTGGGACAGCGAGCTGCTGGGGGTGCGCCCGCGCCCGTCGGCGCCGGTGGGGTGGCCGTCGTCGATCTGGGTGATGAGGGAGACGTCCTCGCCGATCCACCGCTGCACGGTGGCGTGTGCGCGGGGCAGGGGCGCGAACCAGCCGTCGCTGTCGGCGGCCCACACGGTGTCGGGCACGAACGCGGTGCGGTCCACGGCCAGGACCGCGCGCTGCCAGGCAGGGTCGGTGAGCGCGCCCTTGGCGGTCAGGGCGCGGGACAGGGCCGCGCCGGGGCTCACGTGCCGCCCTGCCCGTCCTGGGACGGGGTCGGGAAGCCCTCGCTCCCGTGTTTGGTGCCCTGCTGGCCGTCGGAGTCGCTGCCGCGCCCGGTGTCGGAGGGTTTGTCCTGGTTGCCGTGGGTGCCCATGGGTCATGCCTCACTGCTCGGGGGACAGGGTGTCTCCTGGACGGTAGCCCGAGGCGGACGGGTTGTCACGTGCGTGGCTGGACCTGGCCCAACCAGGCCAGCGCCGGAGGAAGGTGCCGACGCGGCGGGGGCGGATGGCCAGGAGGGCACGCACGTCCGCAGTTACCTCCCCTAGGCACAGCGGTTGTCCGGCTCGTCGGCCGGGAACAGCTACGGGTTATAGGGGTTCGTGGTGTCAGAAGCCGATATGAGCAAAAAGTGGGCCCTTATGCGGGCGAGGTTACCTCGTCTTATCCGAGTACCCTCCTGAGCTGAGCCAACATCGGGAATATCCTAAGACTGTGTGATCCGTCCACGTGTGTTGGCGCTATGTGGCAGTCTCAGACCTATGAGCGCGCACACCACACCCCCTACGCACTCCGACCCCGAGTACGTCTCGGTGCGCCTGGTAGGCGGCCCCGCCTGTCTGGCGGGCACGACCCTGGAGGGCGTCTACGCCGCCCAGGACCTGGCCCAGCCCCTGGAGGACCTGGGCGCGATGCTGGTCGTGCCGGACGGGCGCGACCTTCCCGAGCGCGACGGGAACGAGGACACCAACCCCCGCGCCTGCTACGGTCCGCTGCCCCCACCCGGTGGGTACAGCGGGTACGTAACGCCCGACGGGCTCGACCCGGCCGTCTGGCATTTCACCGGCTTCATTCCGTCCGGGCCCCACGATCCGTCTCCGGCCTGGTACCAGCGCGAGGACTTGGTGCGCACCGCCGCGGCGGCCGAGGGCGTGCTCAACGGTCGCGACGACGACGCCTTCGCCGGCGCGGCGGCCGCGCAGGCGTGGCTGGACGAACACCACGGCGAGGTCGTGGAGGCCATCGGCCAGGCCTACCGCCACGACGACCCCGCCCAGTCGCTGCGTCTGGCCCAGGCTCTGGACACGCGTTTGCCGCACGGCCCGCACGCGGACCAGGTGGTGGAGGTGGCTCACCTGGGGCTGACCGCTGCCCGCGCTCTGGGTGAGGACACCGCGGTCTATGACCGGCTGCTGGTGCTCTCCACCGCGCACCGGCGCCGCGGCGAGCACGACCAGGCCGTGGAGCACGGCCGCGAGGCGGTGCGGGTCGCCGCCCGGGTGGGGGGCGAGCACGCCGTCCGGGCCGCCTACCACCTGGGGGCGGCGCTGGCGTGGGCCGGGGAGCATGAGGAGGCGCTGGTCCAGTACGGGGTGGTGTTGGCTGAGCACGACGGCACCGGCAGCGCGCTGGAGGTCGCGGCGACCAACGGCCGCGCCTGGAGCCTGTCCCAGGCGGGCCGAGTCGAGGAGGCGCTGTCGCCGGCGCGGCGCGCGGTGGAGCTCGCCGAGCGCCTGGGCGAGGACAATGCACTCGCGGCGGCCTGCGACACCCTGGGTGAGGTGCATGCCGCGCGCGGGGAGCGCCCGGAGGCGCTGGCCGCCTACCGGCGGGCGCTGGAGATCTACCAGGAGATGGGGTACGAGCTGCGGATCGACCAGGTACGGGAGAGCATCCGCGTTCTGGAGGCTCGCTCGCAGGAGTGAAGGTCCCGTCCCTCGCGGCCCGCTCGGCTCCACGCCGGGCGGGCCGCGGTGTTGGTGCGCGCAGCGCAGGCCCTGGAGGCAGCGTTGGGGGGAGGTGGCGGGTCGGCCCCTGCTCATGGAGGGGAGCAGGGACCGGCCCCTGAGGCCCGTCACCGGTCAGCGCGAGATCTTCCGGCTCGCGCTCCCCGTCATCCAGCCGAGCCTCTCACCGGGGTTCCATTATTCCCTAAACCAGGAATACGGATGCCCGAAACTGGGAAATTCCTTCCGGCCTGACCCACGCTTTTGCTTACCCGTCTGCGCGCGTTTCAAAGCTCCAGAACGTCACGAGAACAGCGTGAGCCCTTTTCTGAACGTTCTCGAACACCGCCGAACAGTACTGGTCGGTAAGGTGCCACCGAGGCGACAAACAGCACGAAGGTGACTTGCGGCAGCAGCACCGCCAGAGGCGGACATACCTCCAGCAAGACCGTAGTCCTCTGGCCCCCCGTGAGGTAATTTTCCCCCATCGGCCTTTCAGCCGTATCCCTGCCCGTACCTGCTCGCGCGTGGCATCTTCCATTTCTCGTCACCCTCGCGTGCTTCGGGGCCCGGTGCGGCCATCCAGCCGAATCTGAAAGCCACTCACGAAAGTTCCTTCATGACCGCTCACTTTGTCATCGACACGGCGACGGGGCGCATCGTGCTCATGTGCACCGTGATCGCCCTGGCCCTCTTCCTGCACCGGCAGGGCTACGACGTGGCCACCGCCCTGCTCCTGGCCGCGGCCGCGCTCGGTATCGCCGGCCAGGTTGCCCGCCGTGCCCTGCCCCGGGACACGCGATGGTCGCCCAACCCCACCACCACCGCGCACGCGGCGACATCCGCTTCATGATCCAGCCCGGCGCCCACCCCCAGAACATCCGGGTGGACGATGACGGCCGACTCTGGGGGGAAGTCCCGGTGGTGCCTTTCCGGGAGGTCAACCTGGATCCCGTTCTCTTGAACACGGGTGTGCGCTCCACCCGCGCGGCGGCCCGGGCCGCCCCGGCCCCTCGGGAGCCCGAATCGCACGCGCCCGACGATGTTCCTGGCTACCAGCTCAGGCCCGACCCTCTGGGGGCCCGCACCGTCGAGGAGTTCGTGGAGATGATGCGCCGCTACCGGCGCTGGGCCGGATCCCCCTCCTACCGGGTGATGGCACGTCGGGTGGGCACCTGCTCGGCCGCGGGGTTTTGTGAGGCGCTCTCCCGCGGCCGCGACAAACTCCCGTCGTTCACCCTGCTCAACGCATTCATAGTCTCGTTGGGAGGGGACCAGGAGTACTTCCGGCGTTGGGTGACGGCCTGGCGGTCCCTGGACGGGCGCGTGGCCGGTGAGCCCCTCATGATCGCTCTTCCCTCAGCGGAGGGGACGACCTGACGCGGCGGCCCGCCCGGCGTGGAGCCGGGCGGGCCCCGGGGCCGTCTTCCATCCCCTGACGAAGACGGCGCTGGGTTCCGCACCCGGACGGGATGGGCCGAGTCCGGGCACGGAGGTTTACAGCTGCATGGGGGAGGTCGGCGCTCCCTTTCGCAGGTAGGTCTGGACGAGGTCGGCGAGCCCGAGCGGGTAAACCGGTTCGGCGCTGACCGCGATGTCGGCCGAATGCCACCAGCGCCGGGCCTGAATGTTGTCGGTCTGCGTCCCGGTGGCGATGTCGGCCGACGCTGCGTTCACACGGGTGAGGTAGTAGGTCTCGACCTGGCGGCGTTGGGTGGTACCGACCTGGTGGTCCTTGGTCCGGCGGGCCAGCGGCGGGCTCAGGGCGATGCCGTCGAGTCCGAGTTCTTCGGCGACCTCGCGCCGGGCGGCGGCCTCCTCGCTCTCTCCTTCCTCCAAGGCGCCGCCGGGAGTGGCCCAGAAGACGCGGCCGTGGTCGTCGATGCGCAGCAGCAGGACGCGGTCGGCCTCGTCCAAGACGATGACGCGGGCGGCCCGTCGCAGCTCAGGAGTGGTGGTCATGGTGTTCATCCTCTCGCGTGGGGACCTTCTGCACGAGGTAGTTGCCGATACAGAGCGCGTCCAAGTCGCTGGCTTGGAACGTGGCCAGCGCGTGCGCGGGGGTCTCCACGATCGGCTCTTGGGTGTTGAAGCTGGTGGAGAGCACCAGCGGCACGCCGGTGATGCGGCCGAACTCGGCCAGCACCGTGGCGAACAGCGGCTCGTGTGCGGAGTCCACGGTTTGGGCGCGGGCGCTGCCGTCCAGGTGCGCCACCGCGGGTACCTGCCCGATCCGGGCGGGACGCAGGTGGGGTGCGCCGAGCATGAACGGTGACAGCCGCGAGGGTTCACCCCGCGTGGTGAACCAGTCGTCGGCCTGGTCGGCGGGGAAGAAGGGCCGGAAGGGTTCGCGGTGTTTGATGCGGGCGGTGAGGTCTTCTCGGCTGGCGGGGGTGCGCGGGTCGGCGAGGATACACCGGTGGCCGAGCGCGCGCGGCCCGAGTTCGGCGCCGCCCTGGTGCCAGCCGATCAGGCGCCCGTGGGCGAGCAGCTGGGCGGCGACGCGGGCGATGTCGCTCTCACGCTGCCAGGAGAACGTGGTCCGGCGGCGCTCCATCAGCCCGGAGGCGGGTTCGCGGCGCAGCGCCATCTTGATCTCGGCGTCGCTGTAGGTGCGGCCGAAGGAGTCGGCGGCCAGCGGGAGGCGGGGCACCTGGCCGGTGGCGTGGTGCCACACGGCTAGGGCGTTGCCCAGCGCTTGGCCTCGGTCGGAGGCCGGGGCCAGCACGAACAGCTCACGCACCTCGGGCGTGTGGCGCACGGCCTCGTTGGCCACACAGTTCAGGGCCACGCCTCCGGCGACCGCCCGGGGGCGTTCGCATGGGGATGGCGCAAGGCCGGTTACAGCGAGCGCTCCTCAGGGTGCATCGAAGTGGGCGCGGTCGGCGCCGAGCGAGCAGTGCGCGATACCCAAAACCGTGAGCTTGGAGGTCTCGCATTCGACCGCACGGAGTGGACGGCCTGGTTGGCATCAGTGATCCGGTAGAGGTCTCATACGCCAGTGGCCCGGGACAGGCAGGTTGCCCCGGGCCACTGGCGTTCCTCTGGACGGTAGAACGTGGCGGGCCCCCGGCGGGCCGGTGCGCCGAGGGCCGGGCGCCCCGGAGACGATGGCGCCAGGGAAGGGCCCGCTCCAGGAGGAGAGCGGGCCAGTGGCTCACCGGGTGCGGCCAGGGCGGGCGGCCGCGAGGGCGCGCACGTCCGCAACCACCTCCCGCAGGTCCAGCGCCCGCCCCTCCAGCTCGGCGAGCCCGGCGTGGACGTTGACCAAGTGCCGCTCGGGCGCGACCGGCCAGGCGCCCAGGCGTCCGTCCGCCATCGCCTGGCCTACCGCGATCTGCGGCGGGGCGCCGGTGCGGCGGGCCTGGATGCACACGCCCTCCAGCACGCGCAGGTAACTCAGGCGGGCGCGCAGAGCGCGCTCGATGCAGTTGGCACTGCGGATGAGGGTGCCGTGGGCGCCCACCACCGTCCGGGGCTGGTGGTCCAGCGCCCATTCCAGCGCCGCCGCGGCCTGGGTGGGGGTCAGCGCGCTCAGCTCCGGCACCAGCGGCGCGAGCAGGTCCCCGGCGATCAGGATGCGGTCGGCGGCGTCCCACACGATGCCCTGCTCGGGGGCGATGGCGTGCAGGGTTACATCGGGCAGCCCGATCAGCGGCGTGTGGTGGGTGCGGGCCCGGCACTGCCGGTCCTGCGGGCGCGCGGGCGCGGGCGGCGGCGCATCCGACGCCTGCATCTGGCGGGGGTAGAGGAGCTCCACGCGCTGGGGCACGCGCTCGGAGAGGCCGTGGTCCCAGCGCAGCCACACCACCCGGGCCACGCGCAGCCCCGGCGCGCTCGTGTACAGCTCGCTGAGCAGCTCTTCGGCGGCGTCCAGGGTCAGCCCGTGGTCGACCAGGGTCAGCTGCGCGTGACGGTCCACCAGCAGGCTCGCGCCGGGGCTCGCGGTCCACCGGGTGGTCCACACCCGCGGGCTGAGTCGAGACAGGGTCGGCGCGTTGGGGCTGTGGGTGTGGTGGGTGCGGGTGAGCGTGGCGTCGGCGAGCATCCTGTTCCTACCTCCGGTCTGTGACGGCCTGGGTGGCCGCCCGGACGGTGGAGGAGAGTGGGCCGGGCGGCCATCTCCAGGTCACCACGGCTTGTGGCCGCCCGGTAGCTGTCAGCGGCGCACAGTGTGCGCCGCTGACCTCTTGACAGAATGCGGAGCAGCCTCTACTCGTCCAGGTCGTCGAGATTGGCGGCGCCGTGGCACATGCCCGCCAGGTCGAAGGCGGTGCGCACCACGGGCCGCGCGTCTCCGGCGCGGATACCGACGCCGATCTTGACCCGGCGCCCCTGGAGCGGAACCCACGCGGTGCCAGGGGTGCGCATGGAGGGGGCGGCCATCATGGTGTGCAGGCCCGGGCGGCCGGAGACCTCCACCGCGCCAGCCACCCGCCAGGGGGTGTCCACGACGATGTCGCGGGGCGCCTCGGCCACCGGGGTGTCGTCCATCCATTTCGCGTGCCGGCGGTCCCCGGCGGGCGCGTACAGCCAGGGGCCTTGCACTTCGGTGGGCGCGAGCCGGTCGGCGTCGGCGTAGTCGCTCCAGGCCGGAACGACCACGGCCCGGTCCCATTCACCGGTCACCCGCGTCTCCCAGCCCAGTTCGCGTTCCTCGTCCCCGAGCAGTTGACCGAAGACCAAGTCGGCGCCTCCGGCGATGGGGTCACCAATGGTGAGGGCGGTCACCGGCATCTCCACCAGGCGCACCGACGGGTAGCGGTGGCGGACCTCTTCGAGGATGGCTCCGCCGTGCGGGCCCAGGGCGGCGCCCAGGACCGCGACGTGGACGGTGTCGGTGCCGGGGTCATCAGGATGGTCGGGCAGGGAGTCCCACAGGGCGCGGACCTCGGCGCCCCAGCGGGCGTACCGCTTTCCCAGCGGGGTGAGTGTGGTGGTGCGCGATCCTCGGTTCACGAGGAGGCCTCCAATATGGTTTTCCAGTCTGGTGAGGCGTCGGGCAGCTGCCGCAGGGCTCAGGGGCATGCTGCGTGCGGCGGCCGCGATGCTGCCCAGGTCCCGGATGCCCTGGATGAGGGCGATGTCGGTGGGGTCGGTGGACAGAGGCATGGACACAGGCGCTTCCCTTCGGTGGGTGAAGCGGCACCGTACGATCCCGCCCGCCCATAGCAGGGGAAAGCGCCAGTAAAGGGTCTACCCAGAATAGGTGGACCTGTCCCAAGCTGCGTCGGGGCCTGGGACCGGTCGCAGGTATGTCTTGTGTTGGGTGGGTCTGTACTCGGTAATGGTCGCTCGTCCAGGACGTGGAAAGTGATGGTGGCTCCACGGACACACTGCTCGACGGAGAAGTTCGACGGTTGCGCCTATGTGTCGCTCGTGACAGCGGGTTCCAAGGCGTAGCCCGGCAACGGGTTGCTCAGGGCACACGCCTTCCTTCTCACCGTAAGCAGTGGGCGCCGCGGCCAGACGCTCCTCGCTGGAAGTAGGGGATCGTCGGCAAGTTTGGCCAGTTGGCTGAGCGGGTGCAAGGAGGCCCGGGGATTGGCCAGGAGGCGTTGCTTTGGTGGTCAAAATTTGACCGGAGTTGTCTAGCGAACAGAGCTTCTAACTTCTAGAGCAGGCTTACAGCGTCAGATGGGAACGGTAGGTGGAGGCTGCCTGCGGACTGTGTTCCTCTAGCCTGCTGGCATAGGCGCTGGCCTGGTCCAGGAAGAGCGGAATGCGTTGGGATGGGTCCAGTTTTCGCACCGCATCCGTCGCGGTAACAGCAGAGGCGTCCACATCTCCGGTCAGGAGCTGGAAGGTGGCTCGCTCCAGGCGCAACACGGCTAGGTCCAACGGGGCGTCTTGGTGCAGTTCGATCGCCTGGTCCTGCACATCCCAGGCCGAAGGATCACCTGTATGGCTGAGTACCGACGCGGAGTAGGCCACCATCTGCTTCTCCGGGAAGCCGAAGAATCCGTCGTCGATCGGGGCGCTCTGGTGAATGTCACAGGCGGCATGGAGCGCTTCTGCCGCAGCCTCCTTGTCGCCTTCGAACGCATGTGCCCGTGCCTGCAACCCCACAAGCTGCGCCAAGGCACAGCCCCCCTCATCTCCGATGCTCTCGCGGGCCTTGACCGATATGCGGACGGTCTCAGCCGGTCGGTGCGCGTAGTAGGCGTCCATCGCGCTGGCCATCGCCGACCAGGTGCGCATCACAGCGTCATCAGCCAACTCGGCGTACCCCGTGGCTGTGCGCAACCACCCCTGGGCCTCGGTGCTGTTGTCCAGGTCGGTGTGCAACGCTCCGGTGAGCCCGCACAGGCGGGAGGTGATCATCTGGAGGTCGCGTTGATGGGGAAACCTCTTCGCGAGCTGGCTGACCTCGGCCAGATCGGGAGTGAGGGCCTCGATCAGGTTCGCCGGTTTCGTGGTTCCGTAGGAGGAGACATGTCCCTCGACCACTGCGGACCAGTGCTGGATGTCGGAGGTCGGGAGCACTCGTCGCAGGGGTGCATCCAGGATCTGTCGGATGTCGGCCAAAGGCACCACGGCGGCGGTGGATGCGGCGGTGGTCAGGAATTGTCGACGGTGCACGTCGTCTCCCTCAGGGTTGGCGAGTGGGTGAAAACCGGACACGTTGGCACCCAGACGTCCCGGGGTGACGCCGTAGACCGTCGCTAGCAACGAACGGTAGTAGGCGCTGACCGTCCCTCCCGAACTCTCCCAACGTGAAATTTGGTGGGGGCTGGGCGCTGGGGCGCAGGGGTCGGCGGTGGCCTCGGCAGCCTGCTGTATCTCGCAAGCCAGATCGAGCTGGCTCCAACCCATTGACAGGCGCCAGGCCATGAGCACGGTTGGTGTGCGCGCTTGTTCGTGGATTCGCTGAACGAGGTACGCGCGAGACCACTGACCGTCTTCAGCCTCTTGCCGCAGGCGGGCGGCGATCTTCGCGCGGGCGTGGGGGGTCACCCCCTGACGGTAATCCGTTCCGACCCCGGAGAAAAGACAAGAGGACTTACCACGTGGTGGTAAGTCCTCTTGTCGCGCCATGGCAATTGTGAACGCTACCCCCCGCTGCGCAGAATCGGCTGAGCCCAGGACGCTGTGTAAGCCCCTCTGCACAGTCAGACTTCACCGCCGGGCCCGATTGGTGGACCACCCCTTCACAGGACGTCCCGCCGCACGGGACCTGGTCTTGCTCGCTCGGGTGACCTACCGCCTCACGTGTACCCCTTGGACGCTGGAGGGCATCATGACCCAGGAAACAGTCGATCGTGCGCAACCATCGGTGGAGGGCCGACGGTACGGCTTGCGTAGCCGTGAGCACCAGGTGCGACACGGCCTCTCCCACAGTCTGGACATGGCCCCTCCTGCGCTGTGGAGGCTGACGGCCGACCACGGCAAGCGCACCAGGTACGGCAACGACCCCTACCTTCGGGAGAGTTGGGCGTCACTGCGCGCCCAGGTGGGAACTGATCAGGCCTATTGTCTGGCGACGACGACGGCCCTGGTGTGGGTACGTCCGGACTGCTTCGCCTCGGGCGGCGCGAGCGCGGTGCTCAGCCGAATCGGTCGAGCAGGGTTCGAAGTCTTGGCCTCGACGCCTGCCTCCTTAGACCGGGCCGGTGTACGCGGGCTGTGGTGGTCGGAGTTGGACCGGGCCACGGCCGAACGGTTGCTGCTGCTGGACGCGGTGGTCGCTCTCGGGCCGGGCATGCTGGTCTGGCTCCACCATCCCGGTAACGAGCCCACCCGCATCATGAACCAGCTCAAGGGCCCCAACACCGTCCGTGGGCGTAGCGATGATCAACTCAGGTCTGTGGCCCAGAGCCCCAACCGCCTGCTGACGATGGTGCACGCCTCCGACGACCCCGCAGACGTGGTCCGCGAACTGGGGCTCTTCCTGCCCTGGACACAACGTGTCCAGATCATCGGTCAGGCCTGGCGGCGTCTGCTCGCCCAACGGTGGTGCCAAGACTGGCCCGAGCAGATGCGCCGTATCCAGGAGTGCTACCCCATCCCTGTGCCGGCCACCGAAGGCCAGACCGTCACCTTCGGGGTCGACCGGCACGGTGGCCTGAAGCGCATGCTCAACGACATCCAGAACGTCGAAGCAACCCCTCGGTGGGCAGCGGTCCGCGCCTGGTCCGCGCGGGTACCGCTGCTCACCGAGGCGGCACAGCGGGAGGAAAGCCGGTGACCTGTCCCGTTGGGTTCCTAGGACGTGGACAGGGACCGGGCCAACTTGATCCAGTCCTGCACCAGGGTGTGGGCGGCACCGGAGTCCACGGCCGCCGAAACGGTCTCCATGGCCTCAGCGAAGGCCGTGTCCAACCCGTGTGGCCACCCGCGGTGGGCGGCCAGGGCTCCGGCGGCGTTGGCCAGGACCGCGTCACGGATCGGCCCGCGTTCTGCCTCCACGACCCGGTGCACCACGCTGGCGTTGAAGGTGGCGTCCCCTCCGCACAGGGCGTCGGGACCACAGCGGGGCAGCCCGTGCTCGGCCGTGTCGAGCAGGGTGCGCTCCACCCGACCGTCGGCAACGGTCCACACCTGGGTGGGTGCTGCGGTGGTGATCTCGTCCAACCCGTCCTGGCCACGCACCACCAGCGCGGTGGACCCCCGTTCGGCCAGCACCTGGGCCAGGACCGGCGCCAGATCGGTGTTGGAGCAGCCCACCAACGAGGTGTGCGGGGCGGCGGGGTTGGTGAGCGGCGCCAGGTAGTTGATGGCCGTGGGCACCCCCAGTTTCCTGCGCACCGGGGCAGCGTGGCGCAGACCCTGATGAAAGACCGGAGCGAAGGTGAAACCGATACCGACCTCCTCGACACAGCGGGCGACCTGGGCAGGGTTCAGGTCCAAGGGGATGCCCAGCGCTTCGAGGACATCGGCGGAGCCCGCTCGGGAGGAGACCGATCGGCCGCCGTGCTTGACCACGCGGGTACCGGTCGCGGCGAGCACGATCGCGGCCATGGTGGACACATTCACGGTGTGGGCGCCGTCGCCGCCGGTGCCGACGATGTCGACCACGGTGGACCCGTCCACCGGCAGGGGCACCACACGTGCCATGAGGGCACCGAGCAGACCCGCCATCTCAGAGGCCGACTCGCCCTTGGCGCGCAGAGCGATGAGAAACCCGGCCAGCTCGGCGGGGTCGGCGGCGTTGTCCATGACCTGGCCCATCGCCCATCGGGTGTCGGTCTCGGTCAGGTCTTGGCCGCACAACAGCGCGGCCAACAGCTCTCGCCAGGATCGAGTAGTCACGAGAATCTCCTAGGGGCGTGCCGGGATGCACTCAGCACAGTAGCCACCTCACCCCCGCTCCACGGCCGGTTCGGGAGCAGTCGATGAGAGCACAGCACATCGACCGCGGTTGGGCGTACACGGTGGCGCGCCAACACCTGCACCCCGGGGAGATCAAGGGCGATGGCGGCCACGTCTTCGTGATCGGTGGTTCCCAGGCCTACGGGTCCTCGCCCTACCTGGCGGCGTTGGGAGCCCTGCGCGCGGGCACCCATTCAGCGCGGGTACTGGCACCGCATGTGCCCGCGGCTGCCACCATCGGACTCCAGGTCCACCTGCAGCGCGCCGCGGGCGTCGAACTCGACGGCTCCGACGTGGCCGCGCTGGTGCGGGCCACCACGGCGCTGCACACCCGCATGCAGCACACCGGGGCCCACGGTCACCTGGTGTGGCTGATCGGACCCGGGCTGGGCGGCAACCCCCGTGCGTCGGTGGTGGTGGACGCGCTCGCCCGAGTGCGCACGGCCGCGCCTGTACAGGTGGTCATCGACGGCAACCTGGGCGAGGGGGTAACGGGGAGAGACCGTTTGTGTGCCCTGGCCCCCGAGGTGGTGCTGCTCAACCGTGCCGAGGCCATCGCCTTGACCGGCCATCGCGCAGGACCTCGCGCTCGCCCGAGCCTGGAACAGCTCGTCGCGCTGGCCGACGACTTGAACGCCGTGGTGGTCGCCAAGGGTGACCCCGACCAGATCGTGGGCGCATGCGGCGAGCACTGGCAGGTCCATGACGGACACCCCTCGCTGGCCAAACACTCCACCGGTGATGTCCTGGCCGGCCTGGTCGCTGGCCTGGTAGCCCACACCGTCCCTGCCTCCGAGGCCGCGGCCCTGGGGTGCCACCTGCTGGGGCGCGCCGGTGAACAGCTCACCGCACACACCGGGCCCGGATGGTTGCCCCACGAACTCGTCGACGCCCTGGCCGGACCGGTGCGCGACCTGTGGTCGCCCCAGGCCACCGACCCGCTCACACAGATGAGGATGTCATGAACACCACCACGTCGGACACCGCACTGCGCACCTTGTGCGAACAGGCCCGCACCCACACCGAGCACGGGGAACGCCACCACACCCTGGCACCGCAGGTATGGCAGGCCCTGCGCGCCAGCCCACTGCCACTGGCCGCCGTCCCCGCCGACTACGGCGGCCACCAGTGGGAGGTTCCCCGCATCCTGGAGGCGGTGCACCAGGTCGCTTCGGCCGACCCGGCGGCCGGATGGGCCGCGGCCATCCACGCCCCGGCCGGGGCGTTCCTGGCCCGGGTGGGGCCCCAGGTGGCGCGTCAGGTGTGTCCGGCCCTGCCGGGCACCGTAGTGATCGCCGGCGGATCGGCACCGATGGGGCAGGCCCTCCCCGCCGGACCGGGCAAGGTGACGCTGTCGGGGACGTGGCCACTGGTCACCGGTGCCGACCACATGGATCTGGCCGCCATGGCCGCCCGGGTCCACACCGATACGCCCACGGTCCGCTGGTTCCTGATCGACGCCGCACAGGCCACCGTGCACCACGACTGGGACGCGTTGGGTCTGCGCGGCAGCGCTTCGTGCTCGGTGACGGTCGACACCACCGTGGAGACCGCGCACAGCCTCGACCTGACCGAACCCGCAGTGGTCGAGGACGCCCTGTACCGCTTCCCCCTCTACGGGCTGCTGGCCGCGTGCATCGCCCAGGTCAGCCACGCCACCGCCCACCGCGCCCTCGCGCTGTTCCGAGACATCGCCGACCACACCCACACCCGGCACGCGCGCGGCGCCTTGGCCGACCAGGCGCACCCGCAACAGATCTACGCCCACGCCCACGCCGCCCTGGACGCCGCCCACACCCTGGTGCAGGCGGCCGTCTCCCACGCCTGGGGCCAGGCCCGCACCGCAACGGTCGACGGTCAGGTCCGCGCACGGGTGCGGGCAGCGTGCTGTCACATGGCGGCCACCGCCCGGCAGGTGTGCCAGGAACTGTTCGACGCCGCGGGCAGCAGCGCCGTACACCGCTCCACCGGCCTGGAACGGTGTTGGCGCGACAGCCTGGTCGCCTCCCGCCATGCCCTGGTCGCCTCCCGGGGGCGCCAACTCGCCGGCGCGGCCCTCCTGGGCCGCCCTGCGGCCCCGGAGCTGTGATGGACACGCTCCTGCACCGGTTCCTGGCCCATCCCGGATCGGCTACCGCCGTGACCGACCTGCAGCGGCGACCGTGGTCCTTCGACGCCGTTCTGGGGGCGGCCGTGCATCTGGCTGAGCAGCTCTTCGAGCACGGAGTCAGGCCCGGACACCTCGTGCTCGTGTCCACCCCGGGCGGTCCCGGCTTCCACATCGCCGACCTGGCGGTGCTGCTGGCCGGAGCTGTCCCCGCGGTCGTACCCGAACTGCTGCCCGCCCACGTCTGGACCGTGCTGGAGACGGTGCGCCCCCGGCTGATCCTGACCGAACAACCCCTGTCCGCGTCCCTGACCCGGGCGGCGGCCGACCGCGCCGTCACCGTCCACTCCTGGCAGGCCACTCCCGCAGCCGCGGTGGCACCCTCGCAGGTGCGCGACCGGGCCCACGCACGCGCGGCCGAACTCACACATCCGGCCGCCGCGGTGGTGTTCACCTCCGGCACCACCGGTGCCCCCCGCGCGGTGGTGCTCACCCACCAGGGGCTCCTGGACGGTATGGGCGCCTGGAACCGGCACTGGCCTCGCTCGGCCAGGCGCCCGCGCAACACGGTGAGCTACCTGCCCGTCTCCCACGTGGCCCAGCGCATCATGGGCCACTACCTGATGTGCCTGTACGGCACCCTCGTGCACACCTCCACCCCGCACAGACTCGGCGGCGATCTGATCCACCACCGCCCTCAGGCGCTCCTGGGCGTGCCCCACGTATGGGCCCGCCTGGCCCGCGCCGCCCAGGGCACCCCCGGAGGCGCGTTGCGCCGTGCGCTGGGCTCTATCGACTTGGCCGTCAACGGGGCCGCCGCCCTGGACCCGTCCCTAGCCCGGGCTCTGGCTCGGGTGGGGCTACGTGTGGCCGGAGCCTACGGTTCCACCGAGACGACCGTGCCCGCCTTCCACCAACCTCGCGCCGGCCGACCCGGACTCGGCGTGCCGGTCGGGGTGCGTTGGCGCATCGACCACTCGGAGCTGGTGATCGACTCTCCCCACCTGGCGGCGGGCTACGTCACACGCTGGCCCCACACCCGGCCGGTCGTCG
The DNA here is from genome assembly GCF_965343085.1 of Nocardiopsis synnemataformans. Lineage (NCBI taxonomy): Bacteria > Bacillati > Actinomycetota > Actinomycetes > Streptosporangiales > Nocardiopsidaceae > Nocardiopsis > Nocardiopsis synnemataformans. Next base: position 18,120 of record NZ_CBDRFA010000026.1, read on the forward strand.
CGGACGACCAGTGGTGGCACACCGGCGACGGTGCCCACCTCCACCGAGGCCAGCCGTACCTGGACGGACGTGTGGCCAGCACGTTCAAGACCGCTCGCGGGCGCTGGGTCAGCCCCGAACCCGTCGAGGCCTACCTGGCCACGTTGCCCCACGTCGAACAGGCCTGCTTGATCGGTGAAGGGCTGCCGCACACGGTGGCCCTGGTCTCGGCACCCCAAACCGGCCCGTGGGACACCCGACGCCGCCAGGCCCTGGCCGAGGACCTCACCGAGGCCGTGGCGGCCCAACAGCGGCGCGGTGCCCTGCCCTGGTGCGACCTGCACCAGGTGCTGGTGCTCTGCGACATCTGGGACGAAGCCAGCGGGCTGGCCACCAGCACGGGCAAACCCCGCCGCGGCCCCCTGCGCGCACACTACGCCGACCTGCTCCGACAAGCCGCACCCCTGGGAGCCCCGTCATGAACCAGACCACCGCCCCCACCCGCCCGGTGCTCGTCATCGATATGGGTGGAGTTGTCTTCGACTACTCCTTCCACCGCGCCGTGCGGGCCTGGGCCGAGGCCGCAGACGCCGACCCCGTCTCCCTCGTGCAGAGGTGGCGTATCGACGAGGAGTTCGACGCCTTCGAGCGCGGCCAACTCAACCCCGCCGACTATCTCGACCACCTGCGTCACCTCCTGGACGTGGACCTGTCCGACACCGACCTGACCCGAGGCTGGAACGCCATCTACGGCCCCGGCAACACCGCCCTGGTTGACCTCCTGGCCACCGTCAAGCCCCAGGTGCGGGCGCTGGTCGGAGTCTCCAACACCAACACCCTGCACGCCCAGGAGTGGAAGCGCCGCTACAGCGACCTGCTCATGGTGTTCGACCACATCGTGTGCTCCCACGAGATCGGCACCACCAAACCCCAACCGGCCTTCTTCGACCACATCGCCGCCCACCACCACGTCGGCCGACACGAACTGACACTGGTCGACGACATCGCCGTGGTGGTCCACAGCGCCCGCGATCTCGGCCTGAGCGCACATCACTACAGCACCGTGCCCCACCTGGCCCGATTCCTCGACACCCTCTAGAAAGCACACCTGTGAACCCGGTTTTGATCACCGGCGCCGCCGGCTTCATCGGCGGCGCACTCACTGACCTGCTGCGCCGGCGCGGCACCACTGTCCACCCCGTGGACGACCTGTCCGTGCCCAGCCTGTCGTCCCCACCCGCCGGGCTGGACCGGCGCGACGTGCGCGCCCTGCACTCCCAAGACCTGGAGGGCATCGACACCATCGTCCACCTGGCCGCCCGCAAGTCCGTCCCCGCCAGCTTCACCGACCCCGGTGCCCTGACGCACAACCTCTCCGTCGATCACCACCTGCTGCGTACCTTCGCCGCCTCCACCGCCCGGCGGCTGGTGATGGCTTCCACCTGTGAGGTCTACGGCGACCGGCCCGGCCCGCTGGCCGAGTCCTACCGATGCGCGCCCCGCTCGCCGTACGCGACCGGCAAGGCCGCCAGCGAGTTCCTGGCTTGCGTGTACCGACCCCTGCTGCGCGCCGACCAACAGATCGGCGTCGTCCGGTTCTTCAACATCTTCGGCCCCGCCGAAGGCGCCGACGCGGTCGTCCCCGCCTTCCTGGACGCCGCCGACAACAACGTCGACCTCACGATCGAGGGTGAGGGTTTCCAAGCACGGGATCTGACCTACATCGACGACGCCCTGCTGATGCTCCAGCGGATCCTGGACAAGCCCGCCCTGCTGCCTGTGGTCAACCTCGGCTCCGGCCGCCCCACGACCGTGAGCCAGCTCGCCCGAACAGTTCTGGAACTGGTCGGCCGAGGCAACATCACCTACGGCCCCGCCCGCCCCAACGAGATCCGTTCCTTCACCGCCGACACGCGCCTGTTCACCGACACCTACGGGTCCATCCCCCACCGCGCCTGGGAACAGGCGCTGGCCCAGACCTGGCGTGAACGCTCCCGGCTACGAGAACTGGCCAGCCTGCCCGCGTAACACACCCGCCTCGGGCGGCCTCCGGGCGAGGCCGCCCCTAGGGGAGGTTCCACCATGTCCGATCTGTTCGCCTGGGGCCCGCTGGCCTTGGGCACCTTCGAATTCGGCTCCACCCTGAACACCGCGGCCACCCATGCCCTGCTCGATGCGTTCGCCGAACGGGGCGGTCAACTCCTGGACACCGCCCCCACCTACGGGGGAGCGCACGCCGAAACCCTGATCGGCGACTGGGCCCGACGCAGCGGCGCACCGGTGCGCATCGTGACCAAGGCCGGACTGGACCCGGCCCGTCTCGACCGCGCGGTACTGGACGCCGACCACCTCGCCGCTTCGGCCGAGCGCTCCGCACACCGACTGGGCCGCCCGGCGGACGTACTGGTCCTGCACCGGGACGACCCAGCCGTCCCGGTCGCCGAAGTCGCCCACACCCTGCACCACATCACCCGGACCGGCACGGCGGTGCGGGTAGGGGCCTCCAACTGGAGCACACCGCGGCTGCGTGCCTGGATCGCCTACGCGCGCGCACACGACCTGACGATCCCGGTGTGCACCCAGCCCTTGTGGAGCCTGGCACGCCGCACACGCCCCGTTCGCGAGCCGTGGCTGGTCGAGGCCGACGACGACCACCTGCACCTGGCCATCGAACAGAACCTGGCCGTACTGCCCTACCGTGTGCTGGCCGCGGGATTCCTGGCCACCCACCACAGCGGCCGCCATGACGCCCACACCCACGCCACCTACCGCACCGACGCCAACACCGCACGGCTGCACCGCCTACGCGAGGTCGCCGCCGACCTGTGCACCACTTCCACCGTGGCCGCGATCAGCTACCTGCGTGCGGCCACCGCCGCCGCGGTGATTCCCATCATGGGAGCGCGCACCCCGGCGCAGGTGCGCGAGGCGTGGCAGGTCGCAAACGTGCACCTGTCGGCCGCCGCACTCGCGTACCTGGCCGGGTGAAAGGGTGATGAGGCAACAGCCGTCGGCGCCCGCTCCTCCGGGGCAGGTGGGGTCAGTCCATCAGGCGCGCGAACCGGTGCGGGACCAACCCGGTGGAGTTGATGGGGTAGGGGAAGTACCAGGTGGCCCGTCGGCAGAAGTCGCGCAGGTCATGACCCAGTTCGTCGAGTTTGCCCGTCACCCGCAGCGGCTCACCGAAGTCGAAGAGCACCTCGGCCCCCAACCGGGGGCGGGTGGGGAGGATCCCGACCATGCTGGTCAGGGCGCGCTGCTGGGACACGCTCCAGGCCCGGCCCTGGCCCTCGTCGATGTTCCATCCCCTCTCGGTGCGCTCCACCACCATCCCCTTGAAGCGCAAACGCTCCACCCAGGCGTGCACCAGGTCCTCCACCGCCTGCGCACGCGCGTCCGGGGCCAGACTCTGGGCGGTCAGCGCGCGCTTGACCCTCGCGGGTACCCCTGCGGCCAACACCTGGGAGGGAAGCGAGGAAGTCACGGTGGCGGTCGCCGCCACCACCGTGCCCGCGCCCACACGCACCCCCGGCAGCACGGTGGAGCGAAAACCCAACCACACCCCGTCGCCGATCTCGACCCCCGCGAAGGTCGCCGCGTGGCCCTCCCGGACCGGGTGCCCCGAATGGTAACCGTGTGTCCAGAGCGCCACCTGGGGACTGATTCCCACGTCCGAGCCGATCCTGACCGGCTGGGTGGGATTGATGAGCACATCCGGGGCGATCTGGCACCGATCCCCGATCGACACCAGCGACTCCTCTTCCATGCTCGCCCCGGCACCCACCTGCAACCGGGGGCCGAGGTAGGTGCCCGCGCCCACCACCAACTCCCGGCACACCACCTGCGCGTGAGCGTCCAACCGTGTGCCCTCGCCCAGGCGGAACACGTCGGCGGCCAACACCTGCGAGCCCGCGCCCACGGACGCACCCGCGCCCAGGTGCACCCGGGCCGACCGCAGGTCACATCCGGGGCCCACCACCGCTCCGTCCTCCACGACCAACTCATCGGCCACGATCACCGCCGTGGGATCGATCCGCGCCTGCTCGCTGATGCTTGAACGCGACGCGCGCACCTGGGCCTTGACGTCTTCCACGACACCTTCCTCAACCTTCCAAGGACACGGCACCACACCTGGTAGGCCGCGTCGACCCACATCCGAAGGGACAACCCATGACCAGTTCAGAACGCGTCCTGGCCGTGGCCGCGCATGCCGACGACGAGATCATCGGCGCGGGCGGCACCCTGGCCATGCACGCCGCCGCCGGCCATGCGCTGTGCATCCTGATCCTCAGCAGCACCGCCACCAGCCGCCCCGGCGCCGACCACACCCGGGTGGGCCGCCACCGCGCCGAATGCGCCCGCAAGGTCGCCGACCTGTACGGCGCCGAGTTGCACCTGGGGACGCTGCCCGACAACCGGTTCGACACCGTCGAGCGGTTGAGCATCGTCCAGCAGATCGAGGAGGTCGTCGGACAGTGGCGGCCCACCCGGGTCTACTCGCACTCCACGGCCGATCTGAGCATGGACCACCAGATCACGGCGCACTGCACCGCGACGGCCACCCGCCCCTTGCCCGGGGCGAGCGTGCGGACCCTGCTGGCGTGGGAGATCCGCTCGGCCACCGAGTGGGCCGCCACGCCCTTTGCGCCGACCTGGTTCCAACCACTCTCCCCGGCCGCCCAGCACCTCAAGGAGCAGGCGCTGCACATCTACGACTCGGAGATGCGGCCCTGGCCCCACCCCCGTTCCCACCAGGGCATCCATGTGCACGCCCAGGCGCGCGGTACCCAGATCGGCCACGAGGCGGCAGAGGCGTTCACCCTTGTACGACATGTTCAGCCACAGGAGGAGTGAACCACGCCGTGGTGCGGCCGCTGAGCGCCAGTTCGATCCGCTCTCGGACTCGGCTGCGCATGTGCGGCAGCCCGTCCGGAGCGAACCAAGCGACCTGGAGCGACTCGTCATCAGCGGCGTAGGCCTCTTGAGCGTCGTCCGCCGGGCGGCACCGAAACGTCAACTCCAGGTACTGGGCGCGATCCCCGTGAGGATGCCGTACCGGCGGGGAGACCGTGACGCTGACCAGGCACTCCGGCACCACCTCGACCCCGGTCTCCTCTCGGACCTCCCGCACGACCCCCGCCGCTGGTTGTTCCCCTGGATCGAGAATGCCACTGAGCAGAGACCATTCCCGGGTATCAGATCGCATCTGCAAAAGGACATGGTTGCGCTGGTCGACAACCACAGCGTTGACCCCAGGAAGCCACAACAGGTGATCGGGCCCTACTTTTTCGCGTAGATCTGAAATGAATTTTGGCGTCATGGGACAATCTTACATGCACTGAGTAGGCAAACCAAAATAGAAACCTCGAGCACCTCCTGGCCCTCTGGCTTGTCCTCCAGCCTTTAGTGGAACGGTGGGGGAGTTGGCTGATTCCAGCCGCTATCATGTACCTACAGAGTGGGTGGTATATCGCAATCGCATCACACTCCCGGGCCAAGAGATAGCTGATGACGGTTAACGGGAGAGCCAAGACCAGCGCCACCGGCGTGGCATCGGCTCCTGGCGGACCTTTTCCAGCACGTGGGGAAGTTGCTCATGTCCTCGCTCGCTGAGTGCATACCGTGCGCGTCGATGACCCCCGGGCGTAGTGGGATCCTCCAATATGCGTTCCAACCATCCCTGGCTACGGGCTCGGGCGATTGCTACGTAGAGTGCGCCTGTCCCCAGGCCGGTCCTTTTCATTAGCTCGATGGCCGCCATGGGCGCGTTGTTGCCCGTCAAGATCGCAACCATGATGCGGGATATATCGCGTTCGATCTTTCTTTCGCGCCGATTCTCCCACCATTTCATGACGTTTTCCTTCCAAGGGCAGAGAGAACAAGACTCGTCTATGTTGATAATGTGTGCGATGCCTACTTTTGGCATCGTAGCATCATTTTTTGCTGACTTTTCAGGGGTGGCCTCATGACCTGCAGTGGTGCGGAAATCGCCGAAATTAGCGCAGCTTCAGAGAAAGCATACAAGCTGCGCTTTCAGCATGATCAAGCCGATCGCGTCATGCGCCAACTGGTTTTGGCTACCGAGAATCGCTCAGTGTGGGTGGGGGTGGCCCCCGCACACCCCCGTAGCCCCAGTCTGACGTTCCTGCTGGCTCAGTAAGCAGGAACGAGAAGCGTGTGGTGGCTGTCACCGCACAGCGGTGAGCGAGGAGGAGCGCGGAAAGGTTGTGGAGGCGCCGGTAGGCGTGCCGTACTGTGTGGAACACGCCTTCGGTGCCAGGGGATGAGGATTGGTCTTCGGGGGCTGTGGTCTAGGTGCGCTCGGAGCGGACAGGGCTCTCCCTCATCTGCGTGAAGGAGGAGTACAGCTCAGGCCACCCCTGATCAGGCTCCAGCGTCTGGGCAGGCAGCCGCCCCTCGATAACGGCGAAACGCACACCCATGTGGCTGTGGGCTTCGGTTGCCAGCCAGCCTGCGCATGCTACATCGGTGGATTCGTCCCCGGGCTGACCCTTGTGGCAGGCGAACCAGGTGTCGCCGATAGCGGGTTGGTAGCCGCGGTCGCGGTCGGCGCAGCTGGGCGCCATGTGCTCGAATTGCTCCTCGGTGAATTGGGGTGGTGAGTCTTTGCGCCAAGGGCATTCGGTGCAGGGAAAGGTGCGGTGGGGTACGGTTGACATGGTCTTACCTCGCAGGGGGTCAGGAGCGCCGGTAGGGCAACACTGCGGTGAAGGTTCATCCTTTGAGTGCCTGATGGCACCGCGGGCAGGTCACCGGGGTGTAGGCAGGGCGCCGCAGAGCGACACGCCAGGCCCGGCGTTGGCAGGCGGTGTGCAGCCGTGAGGGTTCGCTGGCCTGTGTGCGGGCGGCGTGGACGTCGCCGTCACCGGTCCAGGCTCCGGTGATGCGGTGTGGAAAACTCTGGGATGCCATGATCCTCCTTCCTGTGTGAGCCATGGGTGGGAGCCGGAATATGGGTGCTTCAGGTCTGGTGTCACGGCCTGTTTTCTGTGCTTCCTTGGTCTTGTTCGGCCCAGGCGCGCACTTGGGGCCAAGGTAGGCGTAGCCCGTCTTGGGGCGTGCTCACCGCTTTCCAGAGCTCGCTGGTGTCTGGGGCCTCAAAGGACAACCCCGATCCGGGGCATTCCAGGGCCGCGCGCACCAGCGCCCGGTACAGGTCGCTCGGACCTCCGCTGGCATAGCCGTACCGGAACGTGCAGTGGCGGCTGGGATGAGGGATGCGGTCCAGGCGTCCGGATCGGTGACGGGCGAACACCAGACCGCTGAAATGGAGAGGGTCGGGGTCGGCCACGATCAGGGTGTCCTCGCCCCACTCGGCCACGACGTCCAAGCTGGCGGGCCACTCGGTGACATACCGCTGTCCCCCGGGCTGGGTGTAGAACGCCGTCAGTGTTCCGTCCCGGTCCTGCCCCACCCATACGGGCGGCTCCGCGTGGTCACCGCGAAGGCGCCGCCCGCGGCGGATATGTTCCAACGCGGTGGTGTCCACCTTGTCCAGGGAGTCGATCCAGGCGCGTGTGGCCTCGGCCCCGCTGTCGGTGGCGTAGGAGTCCTCGACCAGGTAGGGGCGTCGGGACAGCAGCGGGTCGTGGGGGTCGGCTGCCTTTAACGCTCGGGTGAGCAGGCTGATGGTGTGGGCGTAGACCTCTCCCATCGGCTGGTCGAGGCCCGTCTTCGGTTCGATCTCCAGCAGGTCGGCCAGGTCGGTGCGTACCGCGTCAGCATCCACGCGGGGCGCGTCCGCGGGCAGCTGCGCGTCCACGTCCAATGGCAGGCGGGGTGGTGCGGGGCGCACGGCCAGGTACCAGCCCTCTCCTCGGGTGGCTTGGCTTTCGTAGGTGGCCTGTTCGGCCTCCAGGTCATCGCGTGTGTCGGCGATCAGGAGGGCGAAGGCCGCCGGGTGGGTGGTGGCGAGGTCGTGGTGTAGTGCGGTGCGCAGGCGTTGCACGCTGGTGTTCCAGGTGGGGGTGGGCTCGGTCAGGGCGAGCGTTTCGCTGTGGTGGGCAGTGGCTGGGACGCGCGTTGCCAGGCAGGTTCCCTCAGGCCAGATGGGGAAGTTCGTGCCGGTCAGGCGGGCCAGGTCGGCCGGGGCCAGGACTGAGGCGCTCACCCGGGCCCGGGGGCGCACGGCCGCGGTGGCCGGTAGTTCGTGCCGCGGTCCAGAGCTGCGCAGCATGTCGGTCAGCACGCGTAGGAACCCGGTCCGGTGTTCCTCACCGGGTTCCCCGTGGTGAGGAGCGGTCTCAGCCTCCAAGCGGAAGAGCCGGATCGTGGGCTCGTGCTCGCTTGTACTCAGAAGGCTGTTGTGCACGGCGATGAGCGCATCCGACCACAGGGCCGCGCTGACTTTTTGGGCGGCGATCTGTGCCGCAGCGCGGTCGTCGAGCCCTTCCCATCCTGCGGCTTCGTCATCAAGGGCGCGTACCCACAGCAGCGGGCCGTGGGGGGTGTCGTAGCGCACCACGTGGACTCGCCGCGCAGAGTTCGTGGGATGGGTGACGATGCCCCAGTAGCTGATGGGGGCCTGTTCGGTGGCCTCGGGCACGGTGAACAGCCAGCCGATACCATCTGCGCCGGGTTGGGCGTCGCGGGGAGCGACGGGGGTCGTGGACCAGTGGTCGATGGTCTCGGCAAGCCACAGGGGTCCGCCATCGGCGTCGCGAGCGTCCGGCGAGGGCAGGCGGGTGCTCTGCTTGAGCATCCGGGCGTATCCCGGGGAGATGCCGCTGCGGCGGGCCAGCTGGGCCAGGGTGAACAGGGTGGGCGGCGCGGTCACCGAACCTCCTGCGCAGAGTCGATGGGCGGGGCCAGTGTCGGGGGCCGTGTAGGCCCGATCTGGAACCGGGTACTCGGGGGTCGGTGGCGGCCGCACCACAGGTGCTCGGCACACCCGGTGGGGCGAGTGCCCACCTGCCGGGTGTGGGTTTCGTACTCGCACCCGCACTGGCACAGTTCGGCGTTCACCGCGGAGTAGGTCATGGGCGTTCCTCGTCGCTCGGGGTGGTCGGAGCGGGAATGAGTCCTTCGCGCAGGAGCACCTGGTCGGCCAGCGCCAGGGAAGCCGCGCGGGTGCCGACGTCAACCTGGCGCGGGTCGTACCAGATCAGCGCGTAGAACAGGTCGGTGACGGTGTGGACGGCGGTGGCGTTGTCGGGATGGCGACGGTTCGTGCGGTGCTGCTCCCACCAGTGGCACACCGCGTCCACGTCGTGGACGCCGGTGACGTCCACGAACATCTGGTCTTCGGTGAGGGCGCCCATGTGCCACCAGTCGCCCCAGTCGTGCTCGTCACCGACGATGGCCGGGTACCAGGTGTAGCCGTGTTCGGCGGCCTGGTGGACCAGCGCCCAGGCCATGAGCGGGCAGGCCCCGTTGCGGAACCACAGGATGGTCTCCGGCGTGAGTTGGTCAGGGCGCGCCACCGTCGTGAAGGGCCCGTAGGTGAGGGTGATGGAGGAAGCCGCAGAGGTGGGGTGTTGGCCGAGAGGTGTCATGGGGGCTCCGTGGTGGAGGGGCTGGCAGGCGAGGAATGCGCAGGCCGTCGGGAACGGGCGAGCCTGATGCTCTTCGGGGTCCGTGCTCGTGCGCACCTGCGACTGAATATGACGTTTGCGCCTGCAACGAACGCTAGCACTAACGCAAACGCATGTCTCAGATGTCTTTCGTTTGCGCTTTTGCAAATTCCTTGAGCACGTCGAGCTCTGATGCCGGGAGAAGACAGGTCCAGCTGCTCTGCGTCACCTTTGCCCTGGCAGGAGGCCAAGCGGTGTAGCGGCACGTCCTGTCGCGACCGGATGAGGAGAAACCCCCACGCTGGGGCCGGTGAGCTGCTTGGCTTGCAACACAACGCCACCCCCGGCATCACCCGCTGTGCCTGCCTGGGGCCAGGAAGCGAAGGAGCCCTCCGTTGGCCAGTGCAAAGCCGCCCTCGTGGTCCATTCTTGCCCGCCGAGTGCGTGCCCTGGTGTGGGTGGGGGCGTGGGGTGTGGCGCTGCTTGGCGCGGCCGGTGCCGCCGCCACCAACGAGCAGATGATGGGCAGCTGGTACGTGGCGGTGTTGGCCCCGACCCTGGGATTGTGCGTGGTCGGTTTGGAGGCGTCCTCGGCCGCGGGATGGGCGCCAGGGCCGTTCAGGCCGGGCTTGGCCTGGTGCATGGTCGCGCTCAACACGCTCACCAGCGGGGTGAGCGCATGGCTCAGCACCGGGGAGGCGTCCGCGTTCTCGGTGGGAGCGGTGTTCGGGCTGGCGCTGGCCCCGGTGCTGGCCCACAGCCACACCGTGTGGCGGCTGCGTACCGCCCCCGTCTAGGACAGGCGCGTCTTGGCGTGTCAGCTACAGGGCTGGGGCACGGGTGCGCCCGAGGCGAGCACACCAGCACCGCGCAGCAGCCGCACCGCTTCCTCAGCGCGAACCTGCCCAGCGCAGGACAACTCCAGCCGCCGATGCTCGTCCTGCTCTGCTGTGGTGCTCGTCGGTGCAAACCCCGCGGCGGCGAGCTGTTTTCTGGCCGCGTCGAAGTTCTTCTGCTCTTGCGTCACGGCCCACACCTCCCATTCGCCCTCAGCGTAGGAAGTGGCGGGATGGGACGGGCACCGGTCGGTGCGGAACTCCCCACCGTCGTCCTCGCTGGCCCACGCACCGAGCAAGAACCGCACCTGCCACCCGCAGCGCTGAGCTTTTTCGGCCAGACGGGAAGCTGGTGCCGACAGCGCTTCCCCGCACTGGTCACAGACCAGCGCTTCCATCAGCTCGCGCACAACAACACCTTTCCCAGCAGTCTCGGGGGCGGGTTCTTCGGGGCTGTCAGCGTAACCCGGATGGGAAAGACCCTCGCTCTCCCATCAACCTTGCAGACCTGGTCAACTGTGAGCCCAGAGACGACGGAGAAACCCATGGTTCCCGTAGCTGGCTGCGTGCGGTGGCCATTCAGCGTCGCTGACGGCCTACGGGGAAGCAGATGCCCCTACACCTGCAACGCACGCATCGTTGCTCGGGGGACGAGCTCCGCCACCTGTTCCACCGTGTCCCTGTTCCCTGGACCGTCCCGCATCACTGCGGTCAGTTAGGTGAGTAACCGGCAGGTACCGGGCGGTCGATGACGACGGGGACCTAGCGTTCGAACAGACCCTCCTGCTGCACACGCGAAGGCGGGTGATTATGTCGAAAGGGCAGGGCGCGTCTTTGGTAGGTCACAGCGGTTGGATGAGCAGGTTGCTGGTCACGGCGCCGGTTGTGACCGTCACCGGTACCGCCCCCGAGCCGCGAAGCGATCCGTGTAGTGCCACGGCAACGTCGGCGTCGTAGCGTGCGATGTGGACCAGGGTCGCGAGCAGGGACGGATCGAAATCGTGTGGGGCACGCAGGAGGGCGTAGGCCATCCGCTGACCCCGGCGTGTGTAGCCGACGCATCCCGTGGCGTTGTAGCAGGTGGCGGTGAAGGTCGCCACGTGGTGCGCGAACACGGACTGCGCCCACCGGTACCCGTCTTGGTCGCGTGGAAGGTCGTCGGTGTGGCGAAGAAGCGTGCTGGCCAGGCTGACCAGATGCTGGTTGGCGTCGGTATCCCACGCGGTGAGGTAGCGCGGCTCCTCGTCGAGGTGAAGGGTCGGGTGGTCCACGGCGGCGGGGAAACGGTGGATGAGCACACGGCCCGCATCGACGCGCACGGACACCCACACGGCCTCGTGCGAGGGGTGGGCCGGCGGTGGGTTCTGGGAAGCGGGCACGCGCACGGGCATCAGCCTTTCACCCCCAGGGGCCTGTCCGAAACCCTGCCCGGGAACAACGTGCGCAGGTGCCCATCGTCCTGGGTGAGCTTGGGCGGTGGCTGCCGTCAGGATCGGTGGTGGGATCCTTCGTCGGCGCAGGGGTGTGGGTGCACGGTGATCTGTATCCGTTCGCCCTCGTGTACCTGCACCGTGGGTCCTAGGTCCTGCCACGGTGCCAGCGGCGTATCGGCTAGCACACGATCGTGTACCCGCGGGTCGATCTCGTCGCCCTGGTGTGGGGACAGAGCGTCTTCGATGGTGGAGGCTGCGCGTAGGGCGGCGAGGCGTTGACGCACGTAGTGGAAAGGCCACTGGGCAAGGAGTCCGGCCCACACGCGCGCCTGCACCCGTGAGGGGGACACGCTCAGATAGGACAGCCACGGTAGTTTGCCCGCGTGCCAGGGGTCGTTGGGGGAGCGCATGAGGATGGGGGCGTGGTAGACCGCACGCCCCCCTCCTGCGGCATCGATCGAGGCCACGAGGGTGTTATCGCCACCGCGTACGGCGGTGCGGACCAGGTCCAGCCAGGGCAGTTTCCCGTGGTGCAGCAAGACCCGGTCCAGGGACGTGACCATTCCGGCGCGAGGCACGGCGCACACCCCGCTGGACAGGGGTGGGCGCGCATCCTCGCTGGTTTCCACCTGCACGCGGGCCCGGCCGGGGGGTGTGAAGTGGGCGCGCACCCACACCGTGCCCTCAAGGTGCTCAGACGTCAGTCGTTCATCGTGGAGGCGATCGCTGAGGTAGGTGCGGGCCAGCGCGTCGGCGGCCACCCCCACCACCGGGTCCACCGCGAAGGTGTCGGCTGCGCGGACCAGGCGCAGAGCTCGGCTGGCGGCGGGAGGCAGGTCCTGGGCGGTGGCCATCTCCAGATACACCGGCAGATCCGGTCGGGCGATGTGTCCCAGTACCCCGTCACGGTCGTGGTCGGGGTGCAGGTACCGCACCAGTGCCAGCAGGGCTGCCCGCGGCACAGCGTGGGTGCGCTCGCGGGGCAGCCACGCAACGGTGTGCTCCACCGCGTGGGCCCATGCGCTGTCGTGGGAGGGGCCGAGCAAAGCGTGTCGCACCGCGTCGGGGAACACAACCACCTCCTGTGAGGGCGGGTAGCCAGACTAGGGTGTGGCGCTGGCCCCGCTTCGTGGCGGGTGCGGTGCGCAACGGCCAGCTCGTGCTACCCGCGCGCCGCGGCTTCGCCCCCACCTGCGAGAGGTCACAGTTCCTCGGACAGAGCGAACGCCGCGATCTGGCGCCACCGGTAGGTGTGGGTGTTGGCGTCCTGGGTCACATCCACCAGGTGGATGTGGCGCACGCGCCAGGTCGCGTGCGTGGGCCGTGTGCGGCGCAACGCGCTGGTAACGGGGCCTGAGTCGGCCGCGCGGGTGGCATACCCCGTGGTGATGTGCGGTGGTGGCGGTTGGTAGGCCAACGCGTTGGGGCCGAACACCGACGCGATAGCCCGCTCCGCGGCCTGTTGGGCCTGCTGCCACGGCTCGTCCGGACCCAGATCCAGCAGGGTCCCTGCTCGGGAGGCCAGGTGCGAGCCCGCCGTCGTGGTGAACACTGGCACGTGTGAGAACTCTGTGCGCGCTTGGGCGATGAGGCTGGCGAGTTCTGTCTCGGTGACCGAGGCCGTGCTGCGCCCTGCGACCATCTGCACGGTGGCGTGTAGCCACTGATCGGCCACGGGCGCGACGAGGCCGTCCAGGCTGGTGAGTACCTGGCGACCCCGAGCCACCAGGTCAGCCAGGCCCGGCTCTTGGGCGAGCTCGGGTATCGCGTAGAAGTGCAGCACTGTGTGCCCCGGCTCCCAGCGCGGGGTGTGGTGGCCGATGAAGACGTCCATGCTCCATGCTTTCCGTCAGGTGTGTGTGCGTGTACTCACGGGGGTGATGCGTACGGGCACACACTGGTGTCCCGCCCGTACCAGCAGCGTCAGTTCCTTGGTGAGCGCGTGCGCGCGCTGGTACGCGTAGCGGCGTACCGCCCAAAACGCGCAGGCCAACAACGCCGGGTCCATCGCCGCACCGCTGTGCACAGCGCTGAGCTGGTAGCGGCTTGTGTCCGCCAGCCCCAGCAGGCACCCGTCCTGGTGCAGGACGGCGACCAGTGGCCCAGAGCCCAGCCCGGGGTGGGCGAACGCATCGATCGTCGCATCCAGCACTTGCCAGGGGTCCGCGCCGGGGGTGGGCGGGCACAGCACCAGGTCGGCCATCTCCCGGTAGCGAGAGTGCGGCTCGTCGACGTCGATCACCACGATCGGCCTGTGCAGGTCTGGGGGCGGGGCGGCCAGAGGCCAGCGGCGCAGGACCACTTCGCGGTCATCGCCCTCCGCGCTCACCACCAGGGGGATGCGGGCTCGGATGATGCGGTCGGGGTCGGTGTGGGCGATCCCGGCCACACCGGCGGGCGCCACCAGGGGCAACGCCGGATCCGGGTCCAAGCCCGTGTGGGCGTACAGGCCGGTGAGGACCGCTTCCCCACCCCACTGGGCAGGCATGCTGCGTCGGCGGTGCGCGTGCTCGAACAGGTGCGCGTTGGGGCGTGTGGCGTCCGCGGCGAGCTGGGCGTGCACCGCCTCGCCGGCGTGCAGCACCCCCAACGCCGGGCCGGGGCGCTGCGGGGTGGGCACGGCCGTCATGGTGTGGCGGCCCATCCGGTGGGCGTAGGCGCTCATCGGCCCCTGATCGCCGATGACGTGGTCGGCGGCCACGATCGCGGCCTGCCAGCCCGCCTCGGCGGGCAGCAGCAGCGCCCCGGCCCGCAACAGCTCCCTGGCCCACCCCGCCATGGTCGTTGGTCCCCAGGTGTGCCACAGCCCGGGGTGCAGGGCCACCACGACCTGGTATTCGTCCACGGGCAGCTGCCGCACCAGCTGCTGTGGCAGGTCTGGCTGATGTGCCAGCAGGGAAGCGGGCCCCTGGTCGCACAGCACCAGGACCAGGGAGCGCTGGTCGGTGCCCCACTGGCGGCGGTAGTGCTCGCGGTGGCTGCGCCCGGCCCGGATCCGGTCCAGGGTCACATCCCCCAACAGGCTGTCGACCACCCGGCCAGGCCGGGCCTGGCCGGGTGAGGGCGAAGCGTAGACCTCCCACCGCACCGGGTTGTCCAGGGCCGGGCCGAGCACCACGTCATAGCCGCACCGGGCCCCGGGCCAGTCGAGTGTGGGCAGCGCGTCCACCGCCCGCCCAAGGCCCGTGCCCACGGTCAGGATGTCGACCTGTACACGCTCGTCCTGGCGCAGACGAACCAGCAGGTCATCGGCGCGATACAGCGGGATCCCCGCCCGGCGCACCAACCCCACACGTGCGGCCACAGCTCACTCCCCTCTCCCCGTCGGGGCGTGCGCGAGGCCTGTAGTACCGCGCATCTGGACCGGTACGCCGACCACCACGACCACCTCCACCTCGACCAAGACCCACATTCTCGTGCCTACCTCCAGCTACGGGGAAGGAGCGACCGTGCCCGGCTGGCGTGCTCGCCGGTACAGCAGGGCGGTAAGCGCGGCGATCACCACCAGGAGCACACCGCACACCACCATCCCGATCCGCGCCCCGAACACCTGGGCCAACCCACCCACGAGCAGACCGGAGAGCGCTTTGCCGCCGCTGCCCAACGCGAACCACAACCCCGCGATGCGGCCTTGGAGTTGCCCGGCGGCGGACAAGTTGATGAGCTGGGCCATGGTCTGGTGGGCGTAGGCACACACCGACGCCACAGCCAGCAACACCAACACCCCCCACAGGGCGGGGGCCACCGCGATGACGACGATCACCACCCCCAAGGCGGTGGCAACGCGCACCAGCAGTCGCCCCGAGGGGGTGTACCCGCCTCCTCCCGTGAGCAGTTGGCTGCTGATCCCGCCCACGGCCACAGCCGCCCCCGCCCACCCGAGCACCCGGGCTTCCTCATCTGCTGTGGTGGCGTACTCGGACAGCACCAGGAGCTGCGCGCCCGCCTGGAGGGAGCCCATGGCCATCATGCTCACGGCGGCGCCCAGCACGAGCGCGACCATCAGATGAGGGTCCGCGCTCACATGCCGCACGCCTTCCAGGATTCGTGCGCGCGCTGTGCGGGTCGCGGTGGTGGCCGGGCGGCGGTCCTGGGGGCGGATGCGGGCCAGGAGCACGATGGGCACCGTCGCGGCGACGGGCGCCAGCGCCATCACCGCTCCTACACCCCACACCGGGATGAGCAGCCCCGCCAGTCCAGCCCCGAGCAGGTTGCCTCCCTGCCAGGACAGGGAGTTCAGCGAGCCCCCGGATTTGCGGGGCTGCCCCCGGCCCGCGGGGTCGTCCTTGGGTAGGACCTCGGTGATCAGCGCGGCCTGGAGGGGGTTGCTCAGGGCGGTGAGCGTACCGCTGAGGAACAACAGCGTGTAGACGCTCCACAGTTGGGCGGTGTCGGTCAACACCAGGGCGGACATGGTCGCTGAGACCACAGCGCTCAGTGCCTGTTGGCAGATCATCGCCCGTCGGCGGTCCCACTGGTCCACGCGGGCTCCAAGCCAGGGGCCGAACACGATGGTGGGCAGGAACTGCACGGTGAGCACCATGGCTGTGGGCAGGGCCTGGCCGGTGATGTTCCAGACCAAGTAGGTCAGGGCGACGGTGTAAGCGCCCCCGGCCACATAAGAGAGGGATTTGCCCATCCAAAAGAGGCGAAACCCGCGAAACCTCAAGGCCAGGACCATCTGATACCAGGACCATGGGCTGCCGTTCACGGTTCCTCCCTCACACACGAAGCGGTGGCCTGAGTGCTCCACCTGTGGTGTCGGGCAGTTTTTGCCGACTGGGTAGTCATCGGTCCCTTTCCGGAGCAGGGATCAGTCGTGGGGTGCCAAAGCAGCGGCCAGAACACCCTCGTCATCCTGGAGTGGCATCCAGCCCGCGCGGGTCGGCGCCCGGCGGCATCCTGGGCTCACCGATGCAGCCGGGTAGTCAACGAGGGGTCGATCAGGACCGGAACCAGGTCCCAGACCAGGGCTTTGTGGTCGCTGGGAACCGACACCTGACGCAGCCCACGGGAAGCGGGCACCACGGACTCGGTGACGTAGACCCGGTCAACCGCGAACCCACCCTGCCCGGTCGGCGCGAGGAGAGCGGCCTGCTCTCGGGGGTCGGTGGTCAGGTCCGCGAGGTGCAGTGCCAGGTCGGTCCACCGGCAGCGGGCGAACAGCTCCGCGACGGTCCGGTCGACGACCTCATGACCGGGCGCTCCGATGTACCGGTAGGCGAGGTTGGCCGCGGGCAACTCCTGCGGGAGGGGCTCTGGAGGAGCGGCGGGGTGGTGCAATCGGGGCTGGTTGACGTCGCCAAGCACTACGGCGGCCTCGGCCTTGATGGCGCCGGGGGGTTGGGCGCGGTCCGCGACCCGGCGGGCTCGATCGTTGACCAAGGACGCCTGGTGCAGAGCGAGTGGGGCGCTTTGGTGGGACAGGTGCACCACCACGACCGACAGGGAGAAGGGCAGGCCGATGTCGAAACGCGCGGTTCCGCCGAAGCCCTGCCACGTGTGTTCGCTGCCCGTGATCGGTTCCCACTCCACCAGCTCCATGACGGCGGGGTCATAGAGCAGGCCGGTGGACCGGCCGGGTACGAACGCGTCATCGACCGCGGTGAGGCCGAGTCGTTCTTCGACCTCGCGCAACAGCTTTCGGTCGTTCTTAGCCCACTCATTGACCTCCTGGAACCCGACCAGGGTAGGGGAATGGGCGGCGATCGACTCGCACAGGGCGGGGAGTCGGTTGTCGTAGGTGCCGTCCGGGTTGTGGATGCCGGAGCGCCAGGCGTTGACAGACATGCAGCGCAGACTCGTGTTGGGCACGCGGTGTTTTCCTGTTCGAAGAACCAAAGGGGGCGTCGTGGGCACGTTCCGAGTGTCAGGACGTGGGGGTGGGTGTAGGATCCGTGTCTTCGTGCGCACTGGTTCCTGCGGAAACGTCGGCGTCCGGGCTTGATGCGCACTCGTCCTGTCGGCTGGGTGTGCGCACTTCGTCTCCGTGGCCGTCTCCCGCCGGGAGTGTGCTCTCGGGATTGTCGCTGGTCGTGAGACCGGTTGCGCGCTCACAACTGGAGTTGTGTGGACGGCGCTCATTTTCAGCGGACAGTGCGCACTCATTCGCGGTCCCTACAGTGGGGTCGGGGTTGTCGTGGTAAGCACTGGCCTGCAGGGTGAAAAGTTCGTGGTAGCGCCCCTGAGCAGCCATCAACTCCGTGTGAGTGCCGTGTTCGATGACCTGTCCCTGGTCCAGGACGTAGATGCGGTCGGCCATACGGACTGACGCCATTTTGTGCGTGATGAGCACGACGGCCGCGCCTGTGCGGTCGGCGTAGTTCTGGATCGTGGTGAAGAAGCGGGCCTCGCCCTTGGCGTCGAGGGCGGAGGTGGGCTCGTCGGCGATGAGCAGATCCGCCTTCCGGTATATGCCGCGGCCAGCGGCGATGCGCTGCCACTGGCCCCCCGACAGGTTGACGCCGGAGGCGAACGTGGAGTCAAGCAGCGTGTCCCATCCCTTCACCAGGGGGGAGACGACCTGGTCGGTGCCGCTTAACCGGGCGGCCTCCTCCAACCTGGCCTGGTCGCAATCCTGGGCCATGGTGACGTTGCGGCGCGCGGTCATCGGCCAGCGGGTGTGGTCCTGAATGATGACGCTGATGCGCTCACACACCCCGGGCCCCAGATCGACGTAGTCGACCCCGTTCCATTGCACGCTGCCGTGCTGGGGTTGGTAGAGACCGCCCAGCAGGCGGGCCAGGGTGGATTTTCCTGAGCCGTTCTCACCCACCAGCGCGATCGTCTCGCCCGCGTCCACGTGCACCGTCACTTCCTTCAGCGCGGGCTTTTTCCCGGTGGGGTAGGTGAAGGTCGCCTCCCGGACGTGTACCCGCTCCAGCTGTGCTGGAGGCGGTGCGGTGGCGGCTGGGGGCAGCTGGGCGCGGGCCTGGTCGCAAAAGTCAAGGAAGTCGCCGTAGTACAGACCACTCTCGTAGACCCGGTTGAGGGAGTGCAGCAGGTTGTGCATCTGTCCCTGGGCGCGTTGCAGGGCCAGCACGGCGGTGCCCACGGCCGCCAGCGGCATCCACCCCACCACCAGTAGCGTGCCCAAGGTGGCGTAGGTCAGGGCGGTGGCAGCTCCACCGATGGTCCCGCCCAGGGCGCGGATGCGGGTTTGGTACCAGGCCACGCCCAGCATGGCGTCGCGCTCGTGGTCGGCCAGGGCGGTGTAGTCGGCGAGCAGAGATTGGCGCATGGTGTAAGAGCGCAGTTCGGCAGCCGAGTCGCGGGCCGCCATGCGGTCGCCCAGGATCCACCTCCTGCGTCGTCCGGTGCTCAGGCGGCGTTGGGCGTCGTATTCCATGCGGGCGGCGCGGGTGGCCGCCCAGCCAGCGGGGACAACGCTGACCACCAACAGCGGGAGCAGGAGGGGATGCAGCACGGCCAGGACTCCGGCCAAAGACAGCAGTGCCACGACGCCGGAGAGGACCTCCAGGCAGGCGGTGACTAGGTGGGGCACCTCGTACAGGCCTCGGTCGCGGCTGCGATACATCGCGTCGGCCCAGTCCTCGTTGTCGAAGGCTTCCAGACGTGCTCTGGTGGTGAGGTCGAACAACTCCAGCTCGACCAGGCGTTCGGTTTGGGTGCCTAGGCGGGCCAGTGCCCAGTCCGAGACCAGGCGGATGGACCCGGACACGGCGGACACGGCGGCGACCACCGCCACCGCGGGCAGGGCGGCGCGCACCCGCTCAGCAAGAGGTCCCTCAGCCAGCAGGGCGTCGAGTACCCAGGTGACCGAGGCCAGGCTCACAGCGCCCAAGACGGCGGCCAGCGTGCTCGCTGCCAGTGCCAGGACCAGGTCACGGGGGTTGGCCTTCCACGCCCAGCTCAGTGCGGAGGCGGTGAGCGCGGGCATACGGGCGAGTTTGGTCCACAGGCTGGTGCGCACCAGTTCTGCGTCGAAGTGCCGCCATTTGGGGGCGGTGAGTTCCTCGTCCAGTCCAGTGTCGGAGGCGGCGGAGCCGTCATCAGGCGTAGGAAGTGAGGTCACGGATGAGCTCCAAGCGGGTGTCGGTGTGCAGGCGGGTCGCGGTTACGGCGTGGTTGTTCCCCGCTCTGTGGTTGTGACCTGTGTGCTTTGGCGCGCCCGTCGGGCGTCGACGTCGGCTTTGAGGTAGCGGTTGGCCTGGCGCCCAGCGCGCAGGCGCCGCAGCCGTCCCTTCTTGACCAGTTGGTGCACGGTCTTAGGGCGCACGCCCAGCAGGGCGCTGGTTTGGGCGAGGGTGTAGTACCCCTGCAGGAGCGTCGCGAAGTCGGTGACGGAGCGGCTCTGGTAGCGGACCCGTTTGGAAGCCGTGGTGGTGCTGCTCAGATGGCCAGCTGCCGCCCACGCCGACAGTTCACTCAAGGGCATGTCGAGCATGCGGGCCGCATGGGCGGGCGTGACCCACTCCTGTCCTGGATCTGTCGGGACGGGCGGGGGCACCTCTGGTTGAGGGTCTGTCTCGGCCTTGGCGAGGATCGCGCCGACCGCGAGGACCGGGATGCGGAACGTGCGTGCGATGTCGGTCCAGTCGTGTCCGCGGCGCACGTGGTTGACGATGGCCTGGTTGCGCAAGGTGAGGAAGCTGTCGAAACCGGCGTGGGCGAGCTGGTACTCGATGGAGGCGCTGGTGCGTCCGCTGAGCTGTTGGAGTTCGTCCTTGGTGGCGCCCGCGCCGATGGCCGCGGCCAGGTGCTCACCGGTGGAGCCGGTGAGCGTGATCTGCCGGGGACCGTGCAGCGGTGGGGGTTGGGCGTGGGGGTCATCCTCGCTCAGGGGGATACGCAGTTGGTGGCACAGCTGGGTCTGCTCCTGGTCCAGTTGGTGTTTGCGGTGACCGGCGCGTAGCAGGTACAGCATGCGGTAGGCGTGCTTTTCCTCGAAGAAGGGCAACCGATCGTGGGTGTCGATGAAGTGGCCCAAGCGGTGGATCATGCTGGTGCGGCGCGCGTGGTAGAGGTCCCACACCATGTCGTGCTCGTCCAACCAGGCGATCTGCTCAGCGGTGAGCTCACCGGCGTTGCGTTTGACGCGAGTCCGCGTGAGCATCTTGTACAGCGGGTGACCCACTGGTGGCAGGAGGTTTTCGTGCTCGCCGTGCCACTGGCTGACCGCGGCTTGCAGGCGCGGCCACAGCGGTCCCATACCGCGGGAGTCCCACTGCATGCCGATCCGGCACAGCGCGTCGTAGTAGCGGGGCGCGAGCAGATCATGGCGAAACAGTTGAGCCTGTTCCCCGAGCCAGCGGCGCAGGGAAGCACCGTTGGCGTTGGGTACGCAGGGATCGACGTCCAGGTGGCCGTGTTCGTTGAACCACTGCTCGGCCAGGCGGTAGCTGCGCCACCACCGGGAGGCGCCGTCGCTGAAGACGATGGTGGTGATGGATTGTGCGAAGTCGACTGCTGGCGCGACGGGGTGCGCGGCCACCACGCGCAGCCATCGCGAGGCCACCGGTGTAGAGGCGGGGGCGCCGGGGGTGGTGACGGTGTGCGTGGCCGTGGTCAGCGCGTGGGCGAAGCGGGCGTCGACTGAGCGCAGGCCGTGCACGACCCGGGCGAACGCCGCGTAGGCGGGGGTGTCCAGCAGCTGTTCAGGGTCGGTGCCAGGGGGCACGTAGATCGGCGCGATGATCCGGGCGACCTTGTTCTTCTTGCCGCCGGTGCGCAGGGCTCGTCCGATGCGCTGGATGAGCTGGGTGCGGGACCGGTTGGAGGCCATCAATGCCACCGCGTCCACCGCGGGGATATCGACTCCTTCACCGAAGCACCCCACGACCACCACCACCGATATCCCTCGTCCGGGGGCGCTCAAGGCGGCGTGGGCGGTGCGGCGCTGCTCAGCAAGCGAGTGCTTGTTGATGTGCACGGCCGTGATCACACGCTCGGGCCCCTGGGAGCCCAGGAGGTCGGTGGTGACCCCCAGGGTGTCGGTGAACGCCTGGGCCCAGGCCAGAGTGGGGGCGTAGCAGATGATGCTGCGCAAATCGTGCAGCCGGATCGAGCGCAGCACGGCGATCTGCGCGGCCACCACACCGGCGGGTACCGAGACACCGTCCAAGGTCACCGTGCCGCGCGCCCCGATCGCCTCGGCGACCTGGTCGGCGTGTACCAGAGCGCCCACCAGTTGGTATTCGGCCAGGTATCCGTCGTCGATGGCCTCACCCACGGTGTAGGTGTCGGCGATGGGACCGAAGAGGTCTTCGTCGTCCATCGACGCCACGGGGCTGCCGTCACTGGAGACCACACGGCGCGGGGTGGCGGTGCCGTAGCAGCGCCTGTGGGCGGGCACGTCATGGGCGCTGGTCCATGCATTGGTGACCGCGCCCGCGGTGTGGTGGGCCTCGTCCAGGTAGAGCGTGTTCCAGGCGCTCAAGCCGTGCTGGGCGTGTGCGTCTGTTACAACCTGCAGGCTCTGGTAGGTGGCCACCACCAGTGTCGGGGCCAGTAGGTCCACCAGGGCAGTCAGGGCTGAGGGGTCTGCGACTACGAGGGTGTGGATCCGGTGCCGTGCGGCTGCCTCCTCGATGGTGTCGGTGGCCAGGGTCTCATCGTCACCGCACACCGCCACGACCTGGCGCAACCGGTCGCCCCACCGGCTGATCCAGGTCTGGGCGATCTGCGCGACCAGGTCCAACGAGGGCACCAGCACCAACATGCGACGCGCCCCCACACGCGCGGCGCTCTCGGCGTAGGCTACGGTCTTGCCTGCTCCGCACGCCCAATGCAGCTGGCCGCGGTCACCGCTCTCCCAGACACGGACGAGTGCGTCCACGCCGCGTTGCTGGTAGGGGCGTAGCTCTCCGGGACGGTCGCTGACCGGCGCAAGGTCGGGGGCTTGGGCGCACAGATCCACCGCGGCCCGGTGGCGCGGGGTGGAGTCGACCTGGACATGGGCGATCTCGACCTGGTCGGGCACGATGCCGGTGGTGGAGCTGTGCTGGGCCTGGCGCATGGCCTCCACCAGGGCTTGGGCTCGTTTAACGGCGACGGGCTCGTCGCATTCCACGCTCACCCGCCCACCCAACGGGGAAACGGTGGCCGCGGCGTCGATGGCCTCGAACGCCACCTGCGTCAGGTCAGGGGAGGAGGAGCGGCCGGTGGCGTACCAGCCCGCGCCGGTGACCCAGGCCCAGTCCGAACCGTCGTCATCCACCACGGCGTGCACGCTCACCGTCCACTCCTGGCCGGGCAGCAGGTGGTGCCCTTCGGGCAAGCGGCGTATCGCCAGGGTGCGCAGGTGCCCTGTGGCCAGATCCTGGGCGGCGCGGCGGGCGTGCTCGTCGGCCCGGCGCAGCACCTCCTCCCGCCCGGTGGGCAGCGCCAGGCCCAGCTCGGGCGGGCAGACGATGCACACCTGCTCGCCGAAGCGGTCGTGGATCTGGTCCAGGATGTGGGGCGCGAGGTCGCTGACCTGTCGTGCGTCGAGGTGGGTGCCGCGCCAGCGGGCGGTGTCGGTGTGCACGCTCCACGTCCAGGACCCGGACACGTGCGGGGCGACGGCGACACCCACAGCGCTGACCAACGGCCTGTTCCCCTCGTTTGAGGGGGTGGCTGGATCGCCACCGTGTTCGCTCGAAGAGGTCTGGAAACCGGGTAGTGCGAGGAACTGTCCGTGCACGAGCTCATTCATTGCAAAACACTCCTCGCCTGCTGCCACGGCACCGTGTAGGGCCGAAGGCCCTGGCCGTCGTCGACCCGGTATCGGCCTTGGGACCATTTGCCGTGGGTACGGGTCCAGGTCGCGGTGACCTGGCGTGGGCCCTGGCCAAGCACGACGGTGTAGGCCCATCGCTGGCCTCCGCCGCCGACCGGACGTACCTGCGTGGACTGCACCGTCCAATCCTTGGCAGCGGCTGCGTCGAGAAAACGCATGGCCGGGGCTGGGGGTTGGGAGAACCGGTCGAGTTGCCCTTGGGCCCCGGTGAGGTCGAGCACGGTCCCGGTCGTGCTCACCAGCCCCTGACGGGCCTGACGGGACAGATCATCGGCCCAGGACAGCGTCGCCGTGCTGTTGCGGCTCCGCCACCGCACCCGTGTTGGTGCCTTGCGGCGCCGCAGAAACTGCCACAGGGGGTCAATGATCCGGATCGGCACGTGGGGGGCGCATCGGTAAGCGCGGGCAGCTGAGGGCGCAGTGCTCACCGCTCGCAGCATCTCCACGATCGGCTGGTTGTCGTTGTAGATGTCCACGCCGTAGGGCAGATCATTGATCAGGCGCACAGCCTGACACACCGCCATGAACTCAAGGACGCTGCTGTCGAGCTGTGCGTGGGAGTCGTGGACCCTACCGGCGGCGTGCCACCCTGACTCCATGACTACAGCCCACCCGCCCCAGAGATTGTTTGGATCCCGTGAGGCGTCGCAGGCGATACGGCCGACCTGGTCGCTGGGTTGCCATGGCCAGGCCAGGGGTGGGTCGAGGGTAAGGTCGACGGCGTCGTGGAGACGGTGTGGCCAGCAGACCTGGGCCTTCTGGTAAGCCATCCCCGACAAACGCACAGCCGCGCGGAGCGGTTCGTCCACGTCGGTGCCGTCGTGACGGGCTGCTCGATGCCCCAGGGCTTGGAGCAACACTTGTTGAAGACTCCCGCGCACGCCCGCCCACACCACCAGGCAGGGATGGGGGGCGGTGAGGCTGTCTGCACGTTCGGTCAGGTGAGCGCTCAGGGCCGCACGTGCCCCCCAGAACACGCCCTTCTCCTGGCAGGTCGGGGTGAGGATGACCCATCCCCATCCTGCTGGGGTGGGACGGATGGACACACCCACCGGTGTCACGGCCAGTGCCGTCGTGAAATTGTTGAGGCTGCTCACTGGTCCTCCTCCCCCAGCACAGTTGTCGTCGGTATCGACCCGCACCCCAACCTGCTGGTGGGAGCACAGTCGTTTTCCTCAGCGGCGACTTCTCGGGGGAAGAAGGTCTCCAAAGGCTCGGCATCCCGGTACAGGGCAGCGATCTGCTCGCTGCATCGTCTAGTGAGGACCGGGTCGGCGTAGCGCACACTCCCGGCCAGGACACCGTCGGAGTCGTAGCAGATGCGGTAAGTCACCTGGTCACCTAAGGTCAGGACTTCGGGGACCTCCTCCTGTCCCTCCAGGTGCGCGATGGTTTGCGGACCGATCACGCGGATGTGCTCGCCGCACTGGGCTCGGATGTGCAGAGAGTGCAGCTCCCAGTGCAGGTAAGGGGTCAGTGGGAAGTCCACCACCCGTACCCGCAGTACCTGAGAGTTGCGGTTCTGCAAACCGGAGAACAGTTCGACCAACCCAGGGCGGTCAAGCTCGAGCATCCGTAGGGCCTCGTCGGTCTGGCCAGCCCGATAGCGCATCCAGCTGGCGCTTTCGGGCTGGTGAAACGCCTGGCGTCTTTCCAGCTTCCACACATGTGCGTTGCGCAGTGTGCTGAAGCGGCGCTCGAAGTCCTTGCCGTAGGCATCCAGACTCAACGATTCGCCACGCACATCAGTCAGGAGATCAAGCATGGAAACCCTCTTTGAACTTATTGGCCAATGCCTGGGCAGTGTGCGCGTACGGAATGTCGACACCAACTGCGGTGTCCAACGGTGTTCCCTGCCGTGTCGGGGTAGTCATGGCGTCACCGGCTCCGGCGCGTCCGCACTGTTTCGGGTGGCGGCTTCGGCCCGAGTGCGCAGGGCGGTGGTGACCAGCCTGTGGTCGGTGACCATCGGCCCCCGGGGTAGGTGGACAGCAGTCTCCTCAGCGACCACGGTCTCGGCGAGCACCGCGCTGAGCAGAGCGTGATCGATGACCATCCCGCCACCCGGGTCAACGTCGTCGTTGACCGTGGCTGGGAAGGGTGTGGCGGGACGGCCGAGTTTTTCCCAGGCGACTTCCAAAGCGGTGCTCCACCGGATGCCCCCCACACGGGTGCCGGTGGCGGGGTTCCAGCGGCCGATGAGGTGGTCCAAGGGAGCGGTGTGTGCTTCCCACGGGCCGTCCTCGCCGTGGGGTTGCCAGCCCTTGTGGTGGCGTAGGTGCTCCGGCATCTGCTCGAAGTCGGTGAACGGCCACAGGGCCGGGTCTCCGGAGGGGGAGCAGTTGAAGTCCCCGGCGACGATCGTTCGCTTCTGAGGGCCCAGCAATCCGGACAGGTCGCGGGCCGCACTCATCCGCTTGTCGCGATCCCACGGGTTCCAGTGGATCGGCATGACGGTGAGCGGATCCGTCCACCAGGCGGTGTCGAAGATCGCCCGGTTCCACACGTCGCCCCCCTCGGGGGTGGTGTGCGGTGTGTCGAATCGGGTGAGGGCGAGCTGGTCGGGGTCCCAGAGGACTGCGGGTGGGACGGGCGCGCGCTCCATGTGGCCAACACGGATCTGGTAGCGCGGCCCGAAACGCTCGCGAAGGACGGCGGCGGCCCGCCATCCCAGCTTGGTGCCGTCTGAGTCCCAATCGCGCGCCTCGTTGACCACGATGAGCGATGGGGCGGCCGGGACCGTCGCGAACAGTTCATTGATCACGTGGTCTAGGCCGAGCCGGTGTTGGGCACCGCCGTTTTGAATGTTGACCACTGCCAAGCGCAGCGGCGCGTTGATGGCAGACATGGGATCCGGGGAAGGAACGGTGGGAGGCGCAATCATCATGTTCTATTCTCTTCTCGGTGCGCACCAGACCCGCGTGGTCTGGGCAACTGAAAGGAAGAATGCATACTTGCCAATAGAGGGCGCGGCACTACTGCGTGCTTTTCTTTTCTGTGCGCGCGCATCGGGGGCGGCGAAACGCTGACAGGTCACAGCCGGGGTACACGCCAACTTGGCGCAATCTTCGTCGCTGCATATCAGTAAGAGAACCCCACCTCTTCCGCTGGCTAAATAGCCATTGGAACTCCTTGCTCCTGGAATGCATAGAGCCCTTTTGTGCTACCACAGATTCGAGAGTCAGACCCCACTGGTAATCATTCAGACTGAAGTCCAGAGTGCCCAATGCGTCAAGCAGGAGACGCGTTCTTTCGAGGGAAGTCTCACCCCTAGCTGCACAAGATAAACTATTGCTTAGCCAAGTGCGCGTTTCTATACTCAAAGTGGTGAGGGGTTTTCGTGCTTCGACGAGCGCGCGAATGAGCGCGTACTCCTTAGGGGCTCGGATTGCCCCCATGTCCCACAGCGTTTTCTCTTGCGAAGAGCTGAGTTGGCGCCTGCCGAACGCTCGTCGGAGTTTGCTCAGACGAGTTGCCGTAGCTCGCTCTTCCAGGTCTGCTGATTCGGAGCTGACACTCAGATGGCCGTACTCGTCCAAGAACTCACGCACGCGCTCAATCTGCAGATCGTAGCCCCGAGGGGGATCAATATCTATTCCGTGTTCTCGCAGGTATTGTTGTTTCTCTTTGGTCAGATGCCCATTGGCGCGGGAAATCCTCAGGCGCATCTTCAGCTGGGGATCTAAAGGGGTTGCAGGGGACATTTCGATCGCACGCACAACACGTCCCCACAGGTCGTTAGGGCTGGGCTCATCAATTCCCACTTCTTCCAACAGAGCCCGACGGGTGGCGGTCAATCGGCGGTCATTTGCAACGTACTGTCGGCGTATATAGCCCACCCACGAGGCCAGGCTGGCCCCGGTAGAGGTGGTCAAGCCGCTGGAGGCGGGCACGTGGCAGTGTCCGTACTCAGTGTGGAACTGCTTCAGGAGTAAGTAAGTGGCGTCCCATGGCGACGCGGTCGCACCCACCGTGCGCGCCAAGACGGCAGAGGCGAACGCTTCGTCGACCTTCTCTGTCTCACCCTGAATGCGCAGCCATGGCGGCAATTGTTGTTGGAGGGGTTCTTGCCCCTTGGCCGCAGTGCGTTGGCGGGCGGCATAGCGTGCGTCCAGGTCTGCCGCGACTCGGCTGTCGTGGGCCCGCAGACCGGCGATCATCTGCCACGCTGTCCGAAACGGGGTATCGGCCTCTGTGGCGATGGCCGCGTCAGCGTGGTTGCTCAACCAGATGGGAGCGAAGAACATCGCCCGATCAGGCCCTTCGGGTTTAAGTCGCAGACCGCGTCCAAGCCGCTGCACCGTCTTGATCTGAGACTCACTGGCATCGATGAGCCCCACCCCATCCACGGCGGGCACGTCCACGCCTTGGTTCAACAAGTCGGCGCTGCTCACCACGACCAGGGCACCCTCAGGGGCGCCTAGGTGTTTCAGCACGTGGTCGCGTTCCTGGAGCGAACTCGTCCCGTTCAGGTGGTAAGCCCGTACCGGGCGGGTGGGCCGCTCATGCTTGGGGATGAGCTCCAAAGCGATGGGAAGCGTCGCAGCGAAGGTGCGGGCGTTGCCGACTCCGGAGTGGAAAGTCAGAGCAGAACGCACCTGGTGGGCAGCGCAGGCTTTGATGAAGGAGATCTGCGCGGCCAACATGGACGCCGTCACGTCATAGCCG
Source organism: Nocardiopsis synnemataformans (assembly GCF_965343085.1). NCBI lineage: Bacteria > Bacillati > Actinomycetota > Actinomycetes > Streptosporangiales > Nocardiopsidaceae > Nocardiopsis > Nocardiopsis synnemataformans. Next base: position 46,309 of record NZ_CBDRFA010000026.1, read on the forward strand.
TTGACGTGGACCACAGTTCGGGAGCCGATAAGGCGGGCTATGTCGTCATCGTCAACCACGCCAAGCACCGCAATGTAGTCCGACAAGATGCCTTGTTCGATGGCGCGCCCCACAGACAGCGAGTGCAGCCCCGGCCCGTAGACGTCTGGGTTGTCCATGGAGGCGATGTCGTGAGAGCGGCGGTCATCGTTTTGCTTGTAGGCCTGGCGTACCTTGGCCACTCGTGGGGTGGCAGTGACGTAGAGGCGCCGGTCGGCTGGGATGTGGTTGTCGTGGTGTAGTAGTGACCACCGGCTGTCTCGACGGGTGCTGGTGGTGCAATGAGCCTCGTCAGCCACGATCAATGGCCACCGGGGGAGTCCTGCTTGGTGAGCGGCGGCGATCGTGTGCTGACTGTGGTAGGTCGCCACCACCAGGGTGCGTCCCTGAGTGGGCTGTTGGGGAACCATGTAGGCCAGGGAGTGCGGGTCGGTGGTGACCAGACACCGTGGTCCAGCGAGTGACTTCAACACCTGGGGTTCAGAGCACACCGCGATTACTGTGGTGAGCTGGCTGCCCAAGTAACGTGCCCAGGCGTGTGCCTGTTGGGTGAGCAGAGTCAGTGTAGGCGCGACTACCAGGGTGGTGTGCGCGCCAAGCTGGTCAGCAATTGCAGCGCTAGTGAGAGTTTTGCCGGTACCGCAGGCCATGGTCAGGATGCCGCGTCGTAAGGCACCGGCTGCCAGGAGAGGCGCTGCCTTGGTAACTGCTTCGATCTGGTGGTCGCGTAGTTCGATGCGTGCCGAAGCGACCGGTGCGGCGGGATTGGGGCGCATCGGGTGCAGCCACACAGGAGAAGCCGAGGGCATGGTCATCGTGAAGAATTCTTCCTGGGACAGGGTGGGGGCCCACCGTTCAGAACGAAGGCACAGCGCATAGGCAGCGACTAGGTGCCAAGCAGGTTGTTCAGAGGATGTATATGAGGCGAGCCAGCGCGAGTGGCCAGGGTGCGAGGGCGGCTGTCATCCAGTGCCACCACGCGACCATCACCGCGTAGAGCAAGCTCGCGCACAGGTGGGCGAGGATGAGTGGAGCCAAGCGGTGGGTGCGCCGGTAGACCCACACCCCCACCACCGCGACCGGGGTAAATAGCAGCAGTCCCCATCCGTAGGGCGCATACAGCAGTACCCGGGCTAGGACGGCGACGGTGTAGATCTCCCAGGCGGGGCGGCGCGCGGAGCCCAAGGCGACCACCACCAGACCCACGAGCACGGCCTCCTCGACCACCGCGGTAATGACCTGCGGCGGCCCGGTGATGGCCAGCGCCCACAGAGCTTCGTGGGTGGTGCCGATGGCGAACCCGACGCGCACCAGCTCAGGCCACCAGGACGCGGCCACGATTAGGGCGACCCAGCTCAATGCGAAGGCTGTGACCATCGCGAGGAAGGACGCACCGATCCTGATCTCGGTGCGCAGGCGGCTGTGGTCGGGCAGGAGGAGGGAACGGCGGCGCAACAGGCCGAGCCCGTCGCGCACGCCGATGCCCAGCCGACGGCACCACCACCAGATCGCGGCCGCGGCCAGCACGCCGATAAGGAGTTCGCTGGCCCACAACGGTACGAGCACGCGCCAGGCTTCGTCTCGGACCGGGGGGTAGAGGGTGGTGGAACCGCCGGTGGCGAGCACTCCCCAGACCCCCAGCGCCCAGGCGGGGAAGAACACCACGACGAGCGTGGCCAGCAACAGCCCATAGGTGCTCAAGGCACGATGGTGCGCGCTCATCAGCTGGCCTTCCTCGGCGTGACACGGGCGTGCGGGGCACAGGCCAGCCCAGGCACGAGATGGGTGTGTTCAGGCGTCGTCGCGGGTGGCGGCGCCAAGGCCTGATCGTGATCTGCCCGCGTGGAGGTCACGGATCGGCGTGTGACGACCCGCTGGAGCTCGGCCATAGCGAACCGACGCTGCCCGCTGGGCAGCACCACACAGCCGACGAGTCCGGACCGGGCCATACGGGTCAGGTACTCGGCTTGCACTCCCACGACGAGCGCGGCTTGGGCGGGGGCCAGCAGCGGCCCAGGTTGGTGTTCAGCTAGGGCATCGAGGTCAGCCACCCACACACGGCGGTGGCCGCGGGCATCGCGGGCGCACCGCACCAGGCCTTGGCTCTCCCAGGTGATGATCTGGTCTCGGGAGATACCGAGCCGGGTGCGGGCCTGGGCCAGAGTGCAGTAGCCGGCCCACGGTGAGGACGTCGGGTCCGGTGGGGCCTGTGTGGTGGTGCAGTGCGGCTGCTGGTAGGGGCCAGTGAGTGCGGGGCGTGGCATCGGCATCACGCACCCAACGCGTCGAGCTGGGCCTGGATGGCATGCGCGCGCCAGTCACCGACGCTGCGCAGCACACTGTGGGCGCGTACCAGGTGGGTGCGCCGACGCGCGGGGTCGTGGGCATGCAGATGGGCACGCACCAAGTTCAGCTCGGCGGAGACGACCGGGTCCGCGACCAGCGGGATCAGCAGGTCGGCGCGTTGCAGGGCCTGCGCGGTAGCGATCGGATCGGCGCGCAGTAGGTGGGCGCTGGCCATGCCGGTCAGCGCCTGCAGCCGCAGATCCGGGCAGGCGACAGGGTTTTCGATGACGCTGTGGAAATGGTCCAGCGCAACGCCGGGTTGGCCCTGGCCCAGGGCGGCCTGCCCCAGCCCCGTCCGCGCCCGCAACGCCAGGTTCGTGCGCGTGTCCTGAGGAAGAGAACGGCTGTACTCGTGCGCGTCGGTGAGCTTCATCTGGGCTCGGCTGTTGCGGTCGGCGTGCAGTTCCAGGTGCCCGTACTCGATCAGCGCGTTGATGTAGCCCGGTAGGTGCGCGGTGGCCTCCCACAGCTCCAGGGCGTGGGCGTAGTGCTGCGCCGCGCCCTCCAGGTGGCGTAGGTACCGTGACAGGGTGGCCTGGCTGGTGGCGGTCACCGCCAGGCCTACCGGGTCGGCGGCCGTGCGGGCGGCGCCGCGGGCCCAGGAGAGCGTCTCCCCCCACAGGGTGTGGGCCCGGCGCAGCCGCAGGTAGGGCTCCAGCGCCTCGTGCAGGTGCCAGCACAGCCGAAGGTGGCCGGTGCCGGCGGCCAGCCGCACCGCCAGGTGCAGCGCGTCCAGTTCCTCGGCGAACCACGTGCGGGCGCGGTGGGCGGTGAATACCCGGGGTGGTGGCGCAGGTGGGGACAGCTCGGTGTGCCAGTGGTGTGGATCCAGGGCCTGGGCAGCGGCCCGGGCGGTGTGCAGGTACCAGTCCAGGAGCCGCAGCAGGGCCGCGTCGGCGTCGGGGGCGTGCGGGTCATGGCCCGTGCTCAGCGCGTGTGCGCGGGCTTGGGCGTGCTGGCGGTAGCGGCCCGCGGTGCGGGTGAGCAGGCCCTGGTCGGCGAGGTCGTCCAGCAGCAGCTGGGTGCGTGCGTTGGGCGTGCCTGCCAGGGCAGCGGCAGCCTCCGCGGTGAAGGACTCACCGGGCAGCAGGGTGAGGAGTTGGTGCAGGGTGCGGGCGGCAGGGGACAGAGCGGCGTAGGCCTGGGACGCGTTCACACCAAAGTCCTGTCGGAGTCGTTGGGGGGAGCGAGCGCTCATGTGGACGGGTGACGGCACTCGTGGCTGGTGGCGAGCATCTGCTCGGCCCGTGCCGGGTCCATGGGGGTGTAGCAGGACCGCGCCTGCTCGAAGTGCTCACGTGCCTGCTCGAGGTGGCCTTGCTTTTCGGCCAGCCAGGCCAGCGACTCATGAGCCTGCCCGCACACCAACGGCGCTTCTTCCGAGGGAGCTGCAGCAAGTGCGGCAAGGCCGTGTTCGCGTGCGGCCTTGTAGTCGCCCATGTCCAGCAACACCTCACACAGCTGCCGGTGCACGCGCGACGCCCACAGCTCCTCACCATCCTCGAGCAGCAGTGGCAAGGCTGAACGCAACAGAGCTGCAGCCTCGCTCCAGTGGTCGTTCACGCTTAGGGCCAGAGCGTGCCGGTATCGGGCTAGGGCAATGTCACGGCGGTGGAGGAGCCTTTCGCTCAGCCCCAGAGCCAGATCGGCGTACCGGGCGGCCATGAGCAGGAAAGAGGCATCGTGGCTGTAAATCTCACCGAGTAGGAGGTAGAGATGCACGAGCCCTCGCCCGTGGTAGGGGTGGGCGCGTCGGGGCTCTTCGCTAGCCCACAGCGCGAACGCGTAGTGGGCCAGGGACAACGCCTTGTCGTGGTTACCCTGGTGCAGATGCCAGGAAGCCATCGCATAGTGCATCACGGTTTGGGCGCCGCTATCGCCCATGGATTCAGCTGAAGCCAACCCCAGGTCGATGATGTGCCGTGTGCCGCCGGGGTGGTGCAGTTCGTTCCAGGCGCTGAGAGCCTCTGCGATCAGCACAGTTTGCTGATGGTGGGAGGTGCGGTGAGCCAGGGCGGTCACTGCGTGCAGGTTGGCCAGTTCGTCGTGAAACCACATCTGAACTTGGGCACGGGAGTCGAATCGATCCTGAGCGGTGCGGCGCACCTGCTCGACCACGGGCGGGTGCCACCGCCATCGTCCCGGATCCAGGGTTAGGTCGGCGGCGATGGTGTGCTCGGCGTAGTAGTTCACTACCCGGGCGCGGGCACGGCGGCATCCGGGCAGCAATACCGTCGCGCCCGCGCGCTCCAGGGCGGCGCGCACCTGGACGGGCATGGTGTGACGGCCGTCATCGTGAGCGATGAACACACCGGAGTGGACCAGCCGGTCGAGCCGGTCCTGTGCTTCAGGCAGGGGAAGACCCCATACGGCTGCGGCCAGACTGGCGGTCCAGTGCGGTCCAGGGTGCGCGGTGAGCAGTACGGCCGCGTCACGGTCGGGGGCGATGAGGTGCCGGATAAGGCGGACCGCGCTGTCGGCGTCCGGTGTGGACGGATGGGTCATGTCGGTTGGTTCCTCGGTACGGGGCGCTCGGGCGCCTGATGAGACCTGCCGGGCGGGCTTCGTCGCGGTGGTTCACGCGCTCCTGAGGTCCTGAGCGACCACGGGACCGGGTTCAGCGTCCTCGCCGGTTCTCACCTGGAGGTCGACGTGGGTGGCGTAGCGTGTGTGCGCCTCACCAGGCCGCCCCTGCCAGGCAGGCAGCCGGTGGCAGAGCACCATGGCGGGGGTGGTGATCTCAGTGCGCAGGCGCCCGTCGGCCCAGAGCAGGTGCAGGTGAATCTCCGTGGCCGAGCAGGCGATCAGGAGCGTGATCAGGGTGCGCACTCGGGCAGTGAGGAGTTCCACCTGCGACGTGGGCACACCCCATCCAGTCAGGGTGGTGTGCGTGGTCGCGGCGATGTCTGCGGGCGATTCGGACACGGGGTCGACGGTGCGGTGCTGGGAGAAGTGAGGCATGGTTCTTTTCAGGTCGTAGCGGTTGCGGGCACGGGGCCTGCGGCGAGCAGGCGGGCGTGGGCGTCGTCGATCAACGCCACGCTGCCGGGGGTGTCTTCGGCCCACCCCCACAGCCGTTCCAGAGCGTTGCGCAGAAACCGCAGTGAGTAGGTGGGAGGTGGTGGATCACCGATGTGGATTTCCCTGATCCCGGGGAAGTAGAGGGCCTCATCAGCGAGTCCGGGGACTGAGCACAGCTCGAACGGTGATTCGAAGAAGTGGCCGCTGGCGTGGGAGAGCACCCGCAGCCGTCCACGAGCGGCTAGCGCGCGCAGGGCGGTAAGTTGTTCGGCCATCGCCTGAGTGCCGCCGCACCACTTACGCAGGATCGTCTCGTCGATGGCGTAGTGCTGGTCGATACCGCGTCGGCGCACGCGCCGCTGCAGGGCCAGGCGCACCGACACCGCCATCTCGACGGCGGCCTCGTCCTTGATCGCAAGGCGTTCGATGGCTCGCGCGTACCCTGCGGTCTGCAGCAGTTCGGGCACCATGCGATCGGACCAGCCGTAGACGCGGCGGGCATCGCCTCGCAGCCCCACAGCAAGGCGTTCCGCCTTGGGCACGTCCAGGTGCAGCCGGGCCCACCATTCGGGGGCGCGGCTCTGTCGCCACAGGTCGACGAGTTCGTCGCGCACGGGCTGCGGCGCAGCGTAGAGGGTGCACAGTGAGTGCAGTACCTGCAGGGTCAGGGACGCCTGCGGGGTCTCAGCGCGCATGATGGTGGCTTCTGAGACGCGCACCGCGCGTGCGACATCGAGCTGGGTCAGTTCGGCTTGGGCGCGTAGCTCACGCAACCGCTGGGTGAGCAGGTGATGGTGCACCGTGGCGGAGGCGCCTGGAACAGGGGAGGTATGGCGCTGATCCCCAGACCCAGGCCCAGGCTGGGGTGCAGGGGCGGGGGTGGGGGAAGGGGTGGGGTCGGTGCGGGTTTGTGCTCGCCGTCCCTTGGGACGCATCGGTGTGTTGGCCTCCTGCAGCCGTCGCCTCACCCACGCCGGGGAGCGGCCTGTGGCGGTGGCCAGCCGGTCGATGGTGATCGTCTCGTCCTGCTCGTAGGCGGCGCGTAGTTCCTCGGCTGTGCTGTGGCGGTGCAAGCTGGACAGCGAGTCGACCAGGTGCGCGTTCTTCATCACCGAGCACCCCCGTCTCGGTCCAAGGCGCACACCACATCAGCGGCCGGTGCCAAGGCCGAGTCCGTTGCTGGGAAGGCGTGCTGTGTCGTAGTCATCGCAAAAGGGGTTCCTGAAGTGGCGGCGCGGAGCCCTGCAGGCGGGCCCCGCGCCTGAACGGCCGGTTCGGTCAGGTCACGGGCGTGTGCTCAAGGGCGTAGGGATGGGCGGCGGCGCACAGCGCCTCGAAGCACGCCGTGTACTCGGCGGTGACCTCCTGGGGCAGCCTGTTCAGTCCGCCGGGGCCCTCGATGTAGACCCACTCGCGCAGGAGCATGAAGGGGCCGTGGGGCACCGGTGTGGAAGCAGGCAGGACGAGCATCTGCACGTGCGCCAGGTTGGCGACTACGGCCAGGTGCTCCAGTTGCTCGTGTCGGTGTCCGGCCGAGAGCCAGGGCATGTCCAGCGCGGACTGGGAGAAGACATAGCGCCGCTGGGGTCCGCCGTCCAGGACCGCTTGGCCGCGCCGCAGACGTCCCTGCACGATTTCCTCCAACTCCGGTTCGCTGCAGCGCGCACTAAGCAGGCCTCGGGTGTAGGCGGAAGTCTGGGCGATACCGGGCACCAGCGTGTGCGTCCATCCGCGGGTCGGGTTGACCGCTTCCTGTTCCTGCCAGGCGCGCTGGCGCTGGGGGATGCTCACGGAGCGGTCGGTGAGGGTGTGTGGGGTGTTCACGTTGGCGTCCTGTCGGTGAAGGTTCGAGTTAGCCCAGGTGGTGGGGCAGCGCGATGACCAAGGCGGAGAAGCACAGGTTGTAGGCGGCGTGGGCGACGATGATCGGCCACAGCCGTCCGGTGCGGTGGTAGAGCCACACGATGACCAGTGCCGCCGGGACCATCGCGAGCACGGGCAGCCCGTAGTAGGCGTGGTAGGCGACCTTGGCGACGACGGCGACCGTGTAGATCTCCCAGGCCGGGCGGCGGGCCGCAATCAGCACCAGCACGAGCAGGCCCACCACGATGGGCTCCTCCACTAGCGCGGTGGTGACCTGAGCGGGGCCGAGCATGAGCGAGGTCCACACCGCGTCGGCGCGGTCGTCGATGATGAAGCCACCGACGGCTTCGGTGGGCAGCAGCGACTCCAGCAGGGTGGACCCGCCCATCCACACCAGCAGGGCTACGAACGCCCAGGTGAAGACTTGCCAGCCCTGGACGCGGCGCTGGCGAGCGCCCATGAGGGTCTCGTCCCGATCGGGGGCGAAGACCTGGCCGATCCGCAGACGCAGCACGCGGGTGACGATCCACAGCCACAGCAGCGTCAGTGCCAGCAGGACGGCGTGCATGATCCACCCGGGCAGGGCCATCGCCCAGTAGGTGTCGGGTCCGGGGGCAGGGATCGACACGAACTGGCGGTCCGTCAGGAACAGGGTGATGGTCTGGCCCAGCGATCTGCTGAACACGACTACGTAGATCACCAGCAGGCCGGCGTAGGCGGCCCAGGCTGCCATCCTTCCGGGTTGGGGGAGCAACGTCTGGGGAGTGGGCTCCGGAAGCCAACGCCGCGCGCGTGAGGCGGTGGCGGGAACAGCGGGCTGGTCGGCGGGCGGGCCGACAGGGGAGCCAAGGGGAGCGGTCATCGAACCATTTCTGCGATGCGTGTGAGTGAAAGCAAACGGCACCGAGCGGGACCGTCGAGCCAGGAAAGAGGGCGTGTGGCCAACAGGGGGCACAGGGCCGGGGGCGGCGCCCTCACACGAATCCGAGCGCAGGACCGCAGTGGCCCGCCGTCAACAGCGCGACGGGGTAGAGGCAGGGTGGGCATCATCGGTCGCTCCCACCGACAGCCACAGTGGGTGGGCGGATACGGGCTAGGGCGCACAGCACGTCGGTGCCCGGGGTTGGGCAGGCGGGCGTTGGCCAGGCCGCCACGGGGGTGGGCCCCTGGTGTGGGGCCAGCCCAGCTCGCACCATCAAATCGAGCAGGTCTTGGGTGGAACGGGGCTGCACGCGCGCGCCGGTGGTGCGGGTCATCTGCGCTGACCACAGTCCATATCCGCTGGGGTGGGACACGGCCACGTAGCTGTCGGGGGCCACCAGGGTGGGCAGGGAAGCCAGCACGCCGAGCGCCTGACCGTCGTCGAGCAGGGCCAGCACCCATCCCAGGATGAGCGCAGTTGGCTGATGCGGGTCGATGCCGCAGGCGGCCAGCCCGGCCCGCACCTGGGCAGGATCGGTGAGATCTGCCAGTGCGGCGCCGCCCTGGTAGGAGGCGAGCCCTGCGCGGCGGTGTTCGACCACAGCTGGGTCGATGTCCAGGTAGGCGCACCGGCGCATCCGAACCGCGAGCGCGTACTCGTGGGTGTCGACCGGGTGCGACGCGGTCCCCGGAGTGCGGCGGGGCATCCCGCACCCCAGATCAGCGACCTGGGTCAGGCCCCAGGGGCGGAGCTGGGTCAGGAGGGCGCCGACCCAGTCGCGTCCGGCATGGGCCAGGCCCCATGCCCGCGGCACCACTTGGTGCATCATGCGGGCGTAGGCCTCGGCGCGTGGTGTGGTGGAGGCGCCAAGCAGCGCTGCCTGTACCTCGGCGACGCTGCAGGTCTCGGGGTCGGCTGTGTGCGCGTTCACCGGGGCGCCGCCTCGGCGTAGCCAGGGCGGCCCCACACCGTGCGCGCATCCTCCAGGACGGCTCGGCAGGTGCGCGGGGCAGGTTGGTGGGCCGCCGCGCGGCGGTCATGGGCGCTCCCAGATGCGGGCGCAGGATGCGTGGTCATGGGGTCACCGGCCCTGTACCAGCGACTGGCGCGAACGCGCGCTGGCGGCGGCGAGCGCTTCAGAGGCGGCGACCATGAGCGCGTCCTCGTCCTCGATCGGGCCAACAGCCTTACTGCTCGGGGCGTCGGGAGCGTCGATCCACCACTGGCCCGCGATCGGGCGGATGCGCACGTGGTGTCCGAACCGCGACAAGAACAACTGGCCGCCGTCCTGGTGCAGGGTCAGTCCGGCTCGGTAGGCGGCGGAGGCCAGTGGGGTTGTGGGGTGCCGTTGGGGTTGGTTGAAGCCCGCCATCACCACTCACCCACCCTCGACGAGCGGTTGTTGTGGGCCCGAGCGCCACACAGCCGCGGGCGGTAGGGCAGCTTGGTGCTCAGCGCGCGCCAACTGCTCGCGCAGCTCCTCGACCGTGCCAGCGTCCACCGGGCCCACGGGGTGGGGACCGAGGAAGAAAGCGAGGTAGGGAGCCCACAGGATCCACCAGTGCGGGTACTCAGCACCCAGGTCTTCGGCGTGGTGGTACTGGTCGGCATCGAGCGTGCGCTCCCCCGGGAGGGAACGCGGCGAACATGGGTCCTGGCGGTAGGGCGCGGCGTCACGGCTACGGCTCCTCTCAGACAGCGGTGGCGGAGAGCGGACTGCGGGTCTGGGCCGGGTGGGTCTGCTCGTAGGCCGACCGTGCCCTCTCCAGCAGGTTCTGCCAGCTGGTCACCTCGGGGCGGCGGCGCAGCAGGGCGCGGCGCTCGCGCTCGGTCATCCCGCCCCACACACCGAACTCGACCCGCCCGTCTAGCGCCTCGGCTAGGCAGTCGGTCTGCACGGGGCATCTGCGGCACATGGGCTTGAGGTCGTGTTGGCGTGCTCCCCGCACGAACAGGGCGTCGGGGTCTAGGTCCTTGCACTTGGCCTCTGCGGTGAAGGGTGCGTCCATGGCTGTCCAGATCCTGGGGGAGAAGGGGCTCGGGGGTTAGGGGCGTGCCGGGAGCGGCAGGAGCAGGTCGGGCAGCTCAGCCAGGTCGGCCAGGACCGTGTGGGCGCCGCAGCGCATCGCCTGCTGGCGCTCGGCGGTGGCGTCCGCGGGTAGGCGGGCTACGGCGTGCATGCCGTGGGCGCGGGGCCCGGCCACGTCGTGCATGGGGTCGGCGCCCACCCACGCCACCCGCGACGGCGCCGAGGAGCAGCGGCGCAGGACGTGCTCGTAGAACGCCGGGTCGGGGGCGGCCACGCCGAGCTGGCTGGAGGTGATCAGGGGCAGGTCACCCAGCCCGGCGTCAGCCACCGACTTGGCGCGCTGGGTGTGGGGGCGGCAGGTGTTGGTCGCCACCAGCACCTGGTAGCCCTGCTCGGCCAGCCGGGCGAGCAGGTAGGCGGCCTGCGGGGTGACCGGGGCGTCCCCGGCCCGCTCCCACACCTGCACCGCCAGCTCCGCGACCGGCAGGGGGCAGTCGATGCCGTGGCGGGTGAACACCAGGTCGATCAGGTCGGTGAGAGCGGTGGCGTGGGCCAGGCGCTGCCAGATGACCAGGTGCTGGTCGTAGTCGGAGAGCACCTGGGCGGGCAGGTCCACGTCGTGCGCGGCCAGCACCGCGCGCAGGTGGCCGCCGTGCGGCCGGTAGGCGTGGTCGGTCTCTGCGCTCAGGGTGCGGTCGTAGCCGACCACGAGCGTGGTCACGGCCAGGGGCCGGGTCATGGTCTACCTCCAGCGGGAGTGGGTGGTGGGTGTCCTCGCCCCGGGATCCCACGTCGGGGCGAGGACACCCGGGGCGCCGTCCGGGGTCACGGGAGAACGGTCAGCGCCCTCTCAGAGGTGGTCAGGGGTGTTCTCACGCCGCCTCCAGGCGGGTGGCCAAGCCCTTGGCCCACACCGCCAGCGGCTGGTGTGGGTCCAGGTCGGCGGTGGTCAGATCACGCCAGGCCGAGACTTGGCGTAGGTCACAGACCAGCCGCACCAGGTCGTATTCGCCCAGCTCCAGCCCGGCCCAGGTACGGGCCGGGGTGACCGTTCCGTCGGCGTCGGCGATGCGGCTGACCAGGTCCATCAGGTGGTCCTGCGTGTGCTCGGGGGCGGGCGCGCCCAGGAGTGGAGCGGCTTCGTCGGCTGCGCCGGATGCGGGGGGCAGGACGAGGTGGGCGTTGGCGCGGCTGTGCGCGGGCTGGGGCGTGTGCCCGCGGGTGTAGAGCTCGCCGAGGGCGTGCGCCACCTGGCGCGGGTCGCATGTCAGCGAGACGACGTCGTGGCGGGCTGCGACGGTGTCCAGCACGGCGCGGGACAGGGTGGGCCGGGCGGCGACCTCCACCAGCAGGCTGGGGCGCTCGGCCTCGGTGGCCAGGCCCAGTGCCGCGCCCAGGTGCGCGGGAGTGGCGACCTGGCTGGCCCAGTAGGCGGCGTCCAACAGGGGGCGTCCGGCTGGGCGCGGGGTCGCGGTGACCAGGTGGGCTCGGTCGGCCGGGCGGGGGCGCAGCCCGCGCAGTGCCTGCCGCAACCGAGGGCCGAGCCCCACAGCGGCCGGAGTGTGGGCCGCATCCCCCCGCAGCAGCCGAGCGTGATCGCCCCGGCTCTGGAGCGTGTGCGCCAGCGCGGTCAGTTCGGTAGCGGGACCGGCCAGACACCAGGCCTGTGCATGCAGATGCAGCGCCACATGGACCCGCGCGCGCACCGGAGCGAGCAGGGACGCGACCGTTTCCCGCGAGGCGTACACCAGCAGCACCGAGGCTGCGGACAGGCTGGCCAAGGCAGTGCTGCGCGCCACCACGACCCGGGCGGCATCGCGCACCGACAGCGCCCCGGCCACCACGGCGGCGGCCGGTTCCCCGGCGCCGCACCCCACCACCGCGTCCGGAACCAGGCCGCGCGCCTGCCAGGCCGCGGTGAGCGCCAGCTGGGTGAGGAAGGTGGCCTGGTGGCGGTGCTGCACCGTGGTCATGCGCTCACCTGGGCCCCACACCGGCGCGTTGGTGTGCTCGGCCAGCGCCGCGCGCCCCTCCTCCACCGCCTCGGCGTACTCGCTCAGCCGCATGAGCTCGGTGCCAGCGTTGGGATGCACGTCCGCCAGTCCGGTCAGGACGTAGACCAGCCGCGGCGGCACCGCAGGTACCGCACGCGGGCCGATCACGTGGTGGTTGGGAGCGCCATCCTCGATCGAGCGGAAGCCTTGCATCGCCTCACCGAGATTGTCGGAGACCACGGCCGCGCGCAGGGGGTGGTGGTCGGTGTGCTCCAGGGCGGTGTCGGCCAGCGCGGCCATGTTGCCGGCGGCTGGGGTGGTTTCGGCGCACGCACGGGCGGCCTGGGTCAGGGCGGTCAGGGAGGAGGCAGAGACGGGACACATCTGAGGCAGAGACACCGGATCGTGGTGGGCGGGCAGAGGCAGGCGGGGCGCGCTGGTGAGCACGGTCGCGGACAGCCGCGGGGCAGAGTTGTCGTAGGACCCGGCCACATGCACCTCACAGGGGTCGAAAGGAGGGGGCACGGCGCCGTCGACCGCGCCGTCGGGAACGGGCAGACCGCGGTGGTGCAGAGCCAGCGCTGTGGCCGCCACCGAGACCAGACCGGACACGCTGCCCGGGACGGCCAGTGCTTCGGGCAGGGCGCACAGCTGGGGGCGGCGCCCGCGCTGGTCGGAGGCCAGGACGGCCGAACCGGGAAGCAGGGGGTCGGTGGTGGGGGAGTGCCAGAACCACACCCGGTCGAAGCCGTGCCGGGCCTGGTACAGGGCGTGGCTGATCACCTGCACGTGCCCACCGTCCTGGAGCGGGGTGGCGGTGTTCCACGTGCCGGTGATGTGGGCGTAGGCCCGGTGCCGAGCGACCAGGGGCGTGGCGGTGAACACCAGCGCGATCGCGCGGGTGAGGTCGTCGCGTTCGTCGAGGGCGACGACGATGGCCCGGTCCACGGCGTGGACGCGCAGGTCGTAGTGGGCCTGGTGGAGCAGGGCCACGGCGGTGGCCTCGGAGGCGGTGCGCGCCTGCCCGGCCAGACCCAGATAGTCGCGCAGGGACCCGGCCAGATCGGGGTCGGCGTAGGAGTCGGGGTGGGTGCACACGTACACCCCGGTGGGGGAGCCCTTCAGCGTGCGGGTGGGCAGGGAGGCATCGGCCAGCGCTTCGGCGACCACTTGGCGCAGCAGCTCGGCGGTGATGGGCCCGTGCGCCACCCCCGGTTGGTGGGCCTGGGTGGGGTCCAGCAGCAGCCGCCACAGCTGGGCCGGGGTGCTCGCGCCGGGCAGGCGGCAGCTCATGCCGATGAGCGCCGCGTTGGTGGCGGTCTGCTGCTGGACCCGGGATGTCATCTCGTTCTTCCGGTTCAGGAGGTGGACAGGTGGGTGTGGGAGGGCGACCAGTGTTCGATCACCGCGTCGATGAGCTCGCCCGTGGTGGTGGCCCGGTGCACGGCCGCGGCCGGTAGGCCCGCCAGGTCGGGCAGGCGGGCGATGAGCTGGGTGTGCAGGTGCGCCCGCGCCAGGGACTCCAGCCCCACCTCGGCCAGCACGGTGCCCGCGGTCAGGTCCGGCCCGCCCTGGGGCACCAGACCTCGGACCAGCGCGAGGACCTGTTCAGCGATGACCGTGCGCGCCTGGTCGGGATCCAGCGGACCCAACCGAACCGCCTCAGCCGACGCCGGGGGCGCGCTGGGGTCCTGGTGGGTCCAGGCCCGCAACGGCAACCGCACAGCGGACGCGGTTCGGGGTGTGGGCCAGGTCGGGTTGAGACCAAAGGTGTACAGGTGCGCCAGCGCGGTCAGGAAGTTCTCGCGCGGGGCGTGGGGGCCGGCCGTGGTGACCAGGGGTGGGTCGACCTCGTAGCGGCGCTGGGCCTGGGACAGGGTGGCGGCCAGCGCGCCGGCCAACACCGATCGGGCACCGATCTCGACCACGACGATGGGCCGTTCCTGTTCGGCCAGGTGGCGCATGACCTGGTGCAGCAGTACCGGAGAGCGCAGTTGGCGTCCCCAGTAGGCGGCGTCCATCTCCTGTCCCTGCACGCGGGCGGCGGTGGCAGTGGACCACAGCGCCGTCCTGGCCGGGCGCGCCCGGATGGACTTCACCAGGTCGGGCAGCTGCTGGGCTTGCTCGGCCACCAGAGGGCCGTGTGCGGGCGGGGCGTCGGCGATGCGGCGCGTCCACACCCCCTGTGTGGTGAGGTGGTCGTTGACCGCGGCCAGATCGGAGACCGGGCCGGACAGGACGGTGGCGTGGGACGCGTTGATCGAGGCTACCGCCACACGGGGCCAGGACCGCACCAGCTCGTGCGCTCGCACCGGATCCAACGAGGTGGCCAACAGCTCTCCGTTGCTGGCGGTCTGTTCCAGTAGGCGGCTGCGCTGGGCCACCACCAGGGCGGCGTCCTTCAGGCTCAGCACCCCGGCGGTGTGGGCGGCGGCGATCTCACCCAGGGAGTGGCCCACCACCACGTCCGGGGTGATGCCCCACGACCCCAGCAGGGCGGTGGCGGCCACCTGCCATGCCCACTGGGAGGGCTGTATCCGCGCCAGTCCGGGTGCGGGATCGATCTCCAGCCGCTCGACGAGCAGGGCCGTGCGCGCCTGCAGCAGAGCGTCGGTGAACACCGGCTCCGCCCTCATGCCGTGGGGGCCGGCCGGGGTGCTGGGGTGGGCGCCGTGGCCGGGGTAGACGAACACCACCAACGGCTTGTGCACCGGCTGGCGGGGTCCGGCCAGGCACAGGTGGGTGTGGCCCTGGGCCAGGGCGTCCAGTCCGGAGCGCACCAGGGGTGGGATGGAGGCGACCACGGCCGCGCGCGCCCCAGTGTGGTGGTCGCGCCGGTGCGCGGCGGTGGCCGCTACCTCCCGCACCGCCACCTCGTCCTGCACGGCTGCCGACCAGGTGGCCGCGGTCTGGCGCAGCGCCGCAGGGCTGCTGGCCGAGACCGGCACGACGTGCGAGCGGTCGGCCCCGTCGGTGAGTTCGGCCTCAGCGCCCGAAGCGGGCGCCTGCTGGAGGATCAGGTGGGCGTTGGTGCCGCCGAACCCGAACGCCGACACCCCCGCGGTCGGGGTGTGCCCGCGGAGGGGCCAGGGGCGGGCCGTGGTGGGCACGGCCACTCCCATCCGGCGCAGTACCGGCAGCGGGGTGGTGTGGTGGATGACGGGTGGGATGACCTGGTGTTCCAGACACAGGACGACCTTGATCAGCGCGACGAGGCCCGCACCGCCCTCCAGGTGGCCCACGTTCGGCTTGACCGCGCCCACCAGCAGCGGATCGTCCTCATCACGGGCCCGGCCCAGCACCTTGCCCAGAGCGCGGGACTCGGCCGCGTCGCCGACCGCGGTGCCGGTGGCGTGGGGCTCGACGTAGTCCACGTCTCGTGGGTCCAGCCCGGCCTGGGCGTAGGCGCGGGTGAGCAGGTCCACCTGCCCGGCGACGTTAGGGGTGCCGATCGGGGCCCCGGCACCGTCGCAGTTGGTCAGGCTGCCCACCACCAGCGCGCGCGGGCGCGTTCCGGTGGCGGAGGTGTCGGCGGCGCGCTGCAGCACCACCGCCCCGGCGCCCTCACCGCGCACGAACCCCGTGCCGCGCCGGTCGAAGGGGTGCACACGCCCGTCATCGGAGAGCACCCCGGAGCGGGCGAACATGCGGGTGTGGGTGTCCAGGCGCAGCGTGTTGGCAGTGCCCACCACGGCCAGGTCCACCTCGCCGCACACCAGCGCCTGGCGGGCACGGTGCGCGGCGACCAGCGACGCCGAGCAGGCGGTGTCGATGACCTCGGACGGGCCCGTCCAGTTGAAGTGGGGGTGGCGGCAGATGCGGTTGGCGAGCATGGAGGGCAGGGCGCCGGCGGTGTCGACCATGGTGCCGCCCTGGCCGGGGCCCAGCCGCAGCAGGGCCTGGTCCAGGCAGGAGGAGCCCACCCACAGCCCCACCCGCTTCCCGCGCCAGTCGGCCAGGGCCATACCGGCGTCCTGGAAGGCCTCATCCACCAGCTCCAGCAGCATCTGCTGCTGGGGGTCCATCGCCGCCACCTCAGTAGGCGAGAGGCCGAAGTGGGTGGCGTCGAAGCCCTGTTCGTCGTCGGTGAGGACGGCCGCGGGCAGGATGTCGGCGCGCGGGTGGTCTTCGGCGTGGTCGGTGACCAGGTCCCGACCATCGAGCAGCGCGTCCCAGAGCGCGTGCGGGGAGCGGATGTGGCCGGGCAGGCGGCAGGACATGCCGACCACGGCCACCGCTGACTCGGGCACCTCGGGGTGTGTGGAGGTGTTCATCGCTTCACCGCCACGAAGGTCGCGGTGCAGCCCTGCACCTGGAAGTCCACGTCGGGGAAGTGGATCCGCAGCTGGGCCAAGAGCTCGTCGGAGGTGTCCCCGGCGTTGCAGAAGACGTTCTTGGCGCCGTTGTAGACGCCCATGAGCAGGCGGGCGAAGCGGTTGACCCGCACCCCGGTGCCGGAGGCGACGATGGTGGCGCCGAACAGCACCCCGCCCGTCTGCAGGACCCGGTAGGCCTCGGCGATGAACGCGGCCTTGGCGGCGAAGGACGCCCCGCGCAGGCAGTGCAGCACCATCATGATGTCGATGCTGTTCACGCTGTTGTCGGGCAGGTCCTTCCACTGCGCGAGCAGGTCCTGCAAGTGGGCGTGCAGAACCCGGCTGCGACGGCGGGCCACGCGCGCCCCCATGGCCAGGCACTGCGGGTTGAGGTCCATCAGGTGCAGCACCCGCACCCGCGCGGGCAGGTGGCGCAGGAAGCGGCCGTTGCCGGGGCCGATGGTCAGGTGCACCGGGCCGGACCAGACGCGGTAGGCGTGGCGGATCCACCGGTTGGAGATGCCCCAGGCCAGGGGGTGGCAGATCCCGTGGACCCAGATGGTGTAGACGACGACCATGACCAGGCGGTTGTAGACGCTGGGGTTGGCCTCGTTGGTGGTGGCGGGGGGTGTTTTGGGCATGGGGGTACCTCGAATCGGCGGCTCGGCCGCTCTAGGGATGGAAAAGGGTGATGGCGGGGGGTTAGGGGTTGAGCAGCCACCCCAGGGTGGAGGGGTCGTCCCAGCCCACGACCATGCGGTCGGCCTGCGCCTGGTCGGCGAAGTTGCGGCCGAACCTCTCGCCCATGTGGGGCGGGAGCGTACCGCTCCAGAAGTCGGTGACCAGGCTGTTGAACACGCTGGTGTAGCGACCGTGGGAGGCGTAGTAGGCGCCGTAGGCCGAGGTGAGGAAGTGCGTGTCGGCGAGCGCACCGCCCTGAGCCAGGCGTTCGGTGATCTTGTCGACCACGGTGGTGGCCGCGAGCGTGGAGGCGTTGGCGCCCTGGCCCGAGGTCGGGTCCACCGTCAGCACCGCGTCACCGACCCCGAGCACGGGGGTGGTGCCTACGGTGACGACGGGCTGGCGCACCACCGGGTGCACGTACCGCAGCAGCTGGGAGCGCGGGACCAGGTCGGCCCCGGCACACCATTCGGCCAGTTCGGGGGTGTAGGTGGCCAGAACCTGGTGGGCGAAGTCCCCGATCCGCTGCAGGTTCTCCGGGCGTTGTCCCGGTTCGATGTTCTCGGTGGCCGGGTCCAGCGGGCCGCCAGCGCGCGCGTAGATCTGCACCGCGGTGCCCGGGTAGACCTCCGGGTAGGTGGCCGACCCGTTCGCGGTCAGCACCGGATAGCAGAAGATTTCCCCGCCCGGGGTGGTGGTCACCTGCACGTCCGGGCCCGGCGGAGAACCCTCGAAGTGGGCCTGGATAACGGCGCGCACGGTGGCCGGGCGCTCTTGAGGCTGGGCGGGAAACAGCGGTGCCAGATGCGGGTCGCTGTCGCCGGTGGCGACGATGGCCAGGTCATACATGCCGCTGTTGGCGAACCAGAACAGGTCCTCGCGGGTGACGGTCTTGACGTGGATGCGGCCCTTGCGGCGCTCGACCTCCTGCAGCCAGTACGCAGTCTTGGCCCGGTGGTCCACGGCCGTGCCCAACTGGCGCTGGTGGCCCACGAATGACTGCGTCTCGCCCTGCCCCGGAGCCACGGTGAAGCCGATGGTGGAAAAGACCGGGGAGATCTGCTCCCACAGGTCCAGGCCCGCCTTCTTCTCCGCCGCGTGCACGGTGGGGAAGGTCAGCTGGGTCAGCCGCGGGTGGCCGCCCAGGAGTTCCTCGGTGGTGTGGGTGGTGAACACGTCCACGTCCACCCCGGCGGCGAGTAGGCCGGTGGCCACGCCCAACCCGGCGTGGCCGGAGCCGGCGACCATGATGCGGGTCATCGGCGCTCTCCTTCGTCCAGGGCCCAGGTGCACAGGTCGGCCAGCGCGGTGGTCGCCGAGGCGGGGGAGTGGATGTCGACCATGACCACGGGCACCATCTCCTCCAACTGCAGTTCCTCGTGCACCCGGGGAGAGTCGAGGTCGTCCTCGTCGGCCAGGTGCACGACGGTGATGTAGGGAACCGACGCCTGGTTGGCCAGCAGCCGGGCCGCTGAGCGTGAGCGGGCCAGCTCATCAGAGCGGGTGAGCAGCAGGGCGCCGTCGGCTTCGCGCATCAGGTCGGGCCATTGCTCGCGCAGCACCTGTACCTGATGCACACCCAACACGGCCAGGTACAGGTCGGCGTCGATGCGGCTCACCACGCCCTCGACCTCGGTGCGTCCTTCCTGGGAACTCACAGGAAAGGGGTGCTCACCGCTGATGTGGGTGAGAAAGGTGGTGACGTCGCGGTCGTCCTCACCAACCACGACGAACTTGACGGTGTCGGCGCTGTAGGGGGCGCGCTCACGCAGCCGGTCGCGCAACCGCTCTAGCACGTACCGGCCAGGGCCCGTGCGACGCTGGTGGGATCCGGTGTACAGGCACAGGCGGTGCTGGTGGATCAGGTCGCTGACCGCGACCCCGACCACCGCGGGCGGGCAGGCGAGTTGCTCGGCGAGTTCTCCGACTGAGAGCGGGCGACCGATCTGGGCGCAGGCGTCGTAGACACGGCGGACCAACTCGGCGCTGCCCGGACCAGGCGGCGTCGAGCGGGGCATGCGAGCAACGATCGAGTGCACCATCACCTGCACCTGGGGGCAGCGGATCTGCACGCTCTGGCGCGGAACTTCAGGCGCTTGGAGAAGAGAGTTCATGCGGCCACTCCGGTGAGCAACGGTGCCCCCACCTTCGACGACAGTTCCTGGGGCAGAGCATCCTGCAGGTTCTCCACGAGCCGGGTCGCGTCGAAGGCGGCCTGCTTCAACTGGGTGTCGCGGCTGGCGAGTAGGACCAGGCCGCTGGCAGGTGTTGCTTCCAGTACCAGCAGGAACGCGTCGCTCATACGCAGCAGCAGCTGTTCCACCGTGCCGCGCTGTGCGTAGCGGGCGAAACTGCCCGCCATGGAGAACAGCTGGCTGGCGATCGCCGCCCACCGCTCCGCGTCCTCCAACGGCATGGTGGACGAAAAGGCACGAATAAGGCCATCGCGCGTGAAAACCAGAGCACCTTCCACACCGGGATGGTGGTGGACAAACGAGGACAACAGCTCGGGCAGGGGGTCGCTGCCGGTGTCATCCCCTTGGGTAGAGGGGCTGTTCCGAGGTGTCATGAGGCCACTGTTGCGCGCGCATGTGCATAAAGCTATGCCCAGGTCTATGCATCTGTGCATATTCTGAGATGCCCTGTGCATAAACGGGTATGCACGCGGGAGCTTCCGTCATACCACCCCCTTTATGAGCACGAAAGCCCAGGTGAACCGGGTGATGATCTGCGGCAACTGCGGACGGTCCCGTGGTGATGGCACACGAGGATGCGCATGCGTTCCCGTGTGGTTTTGGGACGAGCCCGCAGTGGCCCGTGCGGTGGAGAGCGCCGACGCCGGGGAGGTGATCCGCCAGCTACGGCGCCGCATACCGAGCCTGACACAGTGGGCGATCGCTCGGATGTGCGGTGTTCACCAGAGCACCATCAGCCGCGCTGGCCAGGGCCGCCCTCTCACCGATCCCGACGTGGTCCACGGTGTACTGCATGGATTGGGAGCCCCCACCCCCGGCCAGGCAGCCCTGTCCGCGGTACAGGAGCCAACCCCGTCCGCGCAGAGCCCCGACACAGCAACCCTGGTGGATGTTGAGCTCTTCACCGAGTCCAGCCGCAGCGCTGTGACCAGTGCACACCGGCTCTGGCGCGCCGACCTGCACCACGAAGACCCCCTCACCTGGGCTCTGCCCCCCGCCGACCACCTCAGCGCCCCTGTGCTGCGCTGGATCGTGGCCCCTCCCGCCCTACTCGAGGCCAACGACCAGGCGCCGTTGAGTGTGGGAGCCGACGACGTCCTAGCGATCACCCGTGCTTGTGACCTGTTCGAAGCCCTGGACCACGAGTTCGGAGGGGGGCACGCGCGCACGGCCGCGGTCCAGTACCTCAACAGCGAGGTCACACCTCTCCTGCACGGTAACTTCACCCCCGAAATCGGCCGCTCCCTGTTCAGCGCGGCGGCCAGATTCGCTGCCAAGGTCGGTGCCATGGCCTACGACGCCGGACTGCACGCCCTGGGACGGCGCTACTTTCTGCAATCACTGAACCTGGCACATCTGGCCTCGAACCGGCTCCTGGGAGCCAAGGCTCTGGCCCTGTTGAGCCATCAGGCCAACTTCCTCGGCGAATACCGAACCGCGGTCGACTTCGCCCGCACTGCCAAAACCGGCACCCAAGGGCACAGCACCCCCGCCATCCAGGCCATGCTCGCCGCCATGGAAGCCCGAGCCCTCGCTTCTCTCGGCGAAGAGCGCGCCTGCTCGCGCGCTCTACAGGAGATGGAGACCGCCTTCTCCCGCATCCACCAAGACGAAGAGCCGCCGTGGATGTCCTACTTCGACGCCTCCGAACTTTCCGACGAACTCGCCCACTGCTTCCACGACCTGGGCCACGGAGCCCTAGCGGCCGAGCACGCCTGCCAATCCGTGGACCTCGCGCCCGCCGCCTTCCGCCGCAGCCGTACCTTCGCCGGTCTCATCCACGCTGGTGCCCACCTGATGCGCCCGGGCGGCCCCGACCTAGAAACGGCCTGTGCCACCGCCACCCGCGTCCTCAACGAGGCCGGACGGTTGCGGTCCGCACGGGTCAAGGCCTACCTCGACCGGTTCCAGAAGCAACTGGAGCCCTACGCCCGAACGCCGGCGGTTCGCGAGTTCCGCGACCATGTCACCGAGCGCACTCTCAGCTCCTGATTCACACCCCAGGACGCCAATCGCGTGAGCCCTCAGGGGAGCGGAGCGAAGCCACCCGGCGCCGGGCCTCGGGCAACAAGCGCGGTTCGCGCCTGGTGCGGGCGCACAACCACGCTGTCATCCGCAGCTCCCGCACCGCAACCAAGGTCTCGAACCCTTCCCAGGTGCGTACGTCCCACCCATAGGCGTCGATGAACCGGGCATACTCGCCTGGGCTGAACCAGCCCAGGCGCTCGTACACCGCAGCGATCACCAGATCCCACTCGCGCATGCCCATGCTGAACCGTTCCAGGTCCAGCACTACCGGATGCCCGGCACTGTCTTGGACGATGTTCTTGCGGTGGGCGTCACCGTGCACCGGCCCCACCGGCAGTGCGGACTCCAGCCTTCCCCATGCCTGGCGCAGCTCCACCAGTGTCTGTCGAAGAAAGCACAGGTCGCTCTGGGGTAGGTCGCTGACATGTAGGTAACCCTCCACTCCTTCCAACGGATCGAGCTCGGGCAATCCGAACTGCGGCTCCTGCAGTTGGTGCAATCGGCCCAAGACCGCACCAATCACCTCGGTGCTCGCCGGACGCAGCCCGGTGATCTCCCGCCAAGCGGTCACCACCCACCCCTCACACCGCAGCGGGCCAGCACCGCTGATGGGCTGGGTGACGGGGATGCCGGATTCGGTCAGCCATCGCGCCAGACGCAGCTCCTGACACGCACGGTCGTACTGGGAGGCGGCGCTGATGCGCAACACCGTCCGTTCCTGGGGCAGGAGCACGGTGGCGTTGTCTCCCACCGGGCCGAGCACTGTTGCACCTTGGGAGGAACATCCCAGCATCTCGGCTGCCCGCGCGGCGAGGCTGAGAGCGAAGCCGGCTGTGAGATCGGGCGAAGAAGGAGCGTCCACCCTGTCACTGTAGGGCCGCTGCCGTATCCGGGAAGGGTGATCCGCGCCGTTGATCCGTTTATGGGATTGCGCATCAGAAGGGAACACTGGACGTGATATCAACGTCTCTCAGCCCTCCCTTTCCCAGAGGGAGCTTGCGATTGCCTTGTTTGCCCAACTTTCGTTCTGATTGGCGACGTTCCGCCACCGAACCCCCTGCGGAGCCTGATCGAATGACGTGCGCTAACTGTGGCCGTAGCCGCAGCACCATGGTGACTGGTTGCACCTGTGTTCCCGACTGGTTCTGGGATGAGCCCCAAGTGTCATGCGCTGTGGCTGAGGCAGACGCCGCCGAGGTCATCCGTCAGCTACGGCGACGCGTACCCGCCTTGAAGCAGTGGGCCCTCGCGCGGATGTGCGGTGTTCACCAGAGCACCATCAGCCGGGTTGAGCGCGGCCGCCCGCTCGACCGCAACCTCGCACAAGCAGCTCTCGAAGGCCTCGGCGCCCGGGAACGTACCCACGATGCGTCACGGCCTGACCTTCGCCAACACGAACCTGTGGTGATGGCTGTGGACCGCATGGACCTGGAACAAGAGCGGACGCACGTCCGTGATCTCCTGGCTCACGCCGCTCAGGTCACTGTGGGTGCCGGGGACATCGACCCACGTACTTGGGCCGCCCCTCTGGCAGCGTTCGCCCCCAGCAACTTGCCGCGCCGCATCACCACCGCTGATGTGCAGCAAATCGAAGCCGTCACCCAAGCCTTGCGTGCCGCTGACTATCAGTTCGGGTCAGGAGCGTGCCTGGACGCCATCATCGGACATCTACACCATGCCCAACAGTTCCTGGGCATGCAGATGTCTACGCAGGTCAGCCGCCAGATGTACCGTGCTCTGGCCGATCTTCACAACCTTGCCGGCTGGACTTGCTTCGACGCCGGTCAGTACCGTGCCGCCCGCGGCTACTTCTCCCGCGCCCTCGAACAAGCCCAACACGTTGGTGAGCCCTCCCTGGTCGCCAACATCCTCTACCGAATGGGAAGACTGCACCTGCACCGAGACATGCCGGCCGAAGCACTGCGCTTCCTGCAACTCGGACAGATCGCCGCCCAAGACTCCGGGTGCCAACTCACCGTGGCCCTGCTGTGCGCCAACGAGGGATGGGCCTACGCGGTAGCCGGGGACGTCGCACGATCCCGTCAATCCCTCGGACGCGCCGAAGACGAGTTCGCTCGCGCCGACCCCAACCGGGCACCGGCCTGGATCGGTTTCTTTCAGGAGGCCGACCTGGACGCGCTGACCGGAGTGGCCTGCGCGGCCCTGCCCTCCACCGCCGCCACCTACGACGAAGCAACCACGCGCCTGCGCAGAGCAGTAGCAGTCCGCGGACAACAGATGAGCCGTAGCCAGGCCTTCGAGCTGACGGCCTTGGCCACTGCCCACATCATGGGCGGCGACGCCGATGAAGGAATCACCGTGGCCCACCGGGCGATCCATGCCGCCACCACGCTGCGTTCCACACGCGTGGTGGACCGCCTGGAGCCACTTCGGCGGGCCGCGCACACGCACCGTTCGAACTCCGACCTCGCCGAGGTGGCCACAGCGATTGCTAGGCTGCGCTCACCATGAGTACCTCCCATGTAGCGGCCCAGGCCCCAGCTCCCACCGAAGGTCTCACCCCGGAGCGCCTACACGCCGTCTTGGCCGGGATCTGTGCCCAAGCCGGCCTGGACCCGCGCGACGCTCACCTGATCAAGTTCACCAACAACGCGGTCTTCCGGCTCGCATCGGCTCCGGTCGTGGTGCGGATCGCCGGATCGCGAGCAGTGAGTGAGCGCATCGACACAGTCATCGCGACCGCGCAGTGGTTCGCCCAGCACGAGGTACCCGCGGTCCGCCTTCTTGAAGAGGTTGCCCAACCGGTGGTCGCCGACGGATACGCTGCCACCCTGTGGCACCTGGTACCAGACAGTGGACCACAGGCCACCGGAGCAGGACTAGGGCAGATCCTCTCCCAGATCCACCAGCTCCCCACCCCAGAGTTCGCCCTTCCGCAGTGGTCACCGTTCACCCAGGTACGGACCCGCATCTCCGACGCGGAAGCTCTCGCTGACAACGACCGTGACTGGCTCCTGGAGCGGTGCGCCCAAGTGGAAGAGCAGCTCCACACCCTGGACTACGTCCTTGCCCCAGGGGTGATCCACGGCGACCCGTTCCTGGGCAACCTCATCCCCGGCCCCCACGGCCCCGTAATCTGCGACCTGGACTCCGTGTGCTGGGGACCGCGCGAATGGGACCTGGCCCCCGTCGCGGTGGGCAAACTGCGTATGGACTACGACTACGACGCTCACACGCCGCTGGTCCAGGAGTACGGGTTCGACGTCACCACCTGGCCGGGATTCGACGTACTGCGGCAGGTACGCGAGCTCAAGCTCGTCACGAGCGTTCTGCCGATCCTGCGAAGCCAGCCGACCATTCGTCCCCAGTGGGAACACCGGTTCGCCAGCTTGCGCGCGGGGGACGCCTCCGTGAGGTGGCAGACCTACCGCTAACCCTCGGACGGTGGACCTTCATGCACAAGTGCGGCCTTCGCGCCGTTCTTGCACGCCGCCACCACGGTCCACTCCGCACATGTACGTCAAGACCTGCTGGAGTTGAGCTCGGCTACGGTCGCGTTCGGCAATGACCCGGTCGCGAGCCGCCTGCGCCACAACGTGGAACAGACGTTGCAGGAGTTCCCCAGTTAGAACGCCTGCCACCCTTGAATGGGAGTGCCTTCGCGCAGGTCCTGAATGCGACGCGTCACTTCATCACGAGCCTGTGCGCTGGGAAGTTGGGCCAACCAGGACGTCATCCTCAGCAGCCGGATCTCCCGGAGCACCGGGTAAGCGGGGCTGGTGGTGACGTCGTATCCATAGGCGTCGACGAACTCCTGGCAGGCGTCCGAGGTGACCCAGCCGCATTCGTGTTCGATGGGGGTGAGCACCAGGTCCCACTCCGGTTGTCCCATCGCTACACCGTCCAGGTCCACCCATCCCAGTTGACTGTCCGACGTCACTAGCAGGTTCGCCGCGTGGGCGTCACCGTGGACGAGCCCGTAGGGCAGGTCGTAGGTGAGATCGGTGTACTGCCTGTGCAGGTGGGCGGCCATGCTCTGCAAGAAGGTCCGGTCGGGTTCGGTCAAGGTCACTGCGGCGAGGCGCTGGTCGACCTTGTCGACGGTCGATGCCTCCGGAAGGCTGACCAGGTCGGGGGTGGGGAGCGGCATGTCGTGCAGGGCACGGAGCGCGGCTCCCAGTTGTGCGGGGGTGGCGGGCCTGTGGTGTCGGACTTCGGTCCACCAAGTGACCACACGATCATCACCGGTGCGTACGGGGTTGGTCACCTCGTCGGAAGGCAGCACCGCGGGAACGTGGTGACTGTGCATCCACCGGGCGAGCTGAACGCCGCGTTCCACGAGGGGGCAACGATCGCTGGAGCGTGCCACACGAGCGACCAGACGGTGCTCAGGCAAGCGCCAGACCGCGTTCTCACCCAACCGGATGAGTTCAGGCTCCTGTGCCATCGAAAGGCCGACCGCAGTGCACGCGAGGCGAAGGGTTTTGAGGCTGCTGGCTACGTCGAAGGTCTCGGTGTCCATCGCGCTCATTGTTTCGCACCTCGAGTGAGGTCCCGGACACCGGCCGTCTGCAAAACCCTGAACTCAGGTCGAAGTAGCCGCAACGCAAGTATCGCGGTGACCTCGGGACCAAGGTCCCGATCTTGGCCCGTGGGCACTGGCTACGCTGGCACCACATCCACACCGTTGGATCTGACGTATGGAGGAGTCATCCGCATGGGGACGGCCATCTGTGGCAACTGTGGTCGCCCACGCCAGGCCTCAGTGCCGCTGTGCGAATGCGTCCCCGCCTGGTTCTGGACGGAACCTCAGGTAGCGCGTGCTGTGGCTGAGACAGACGCCGCCGCGGTGATCCGCCAACTCCGCCGTCGGGTACCCGCGTTGAAGCAGTGGGCCATCGCGCGGATGTGTGGCGTCCACCAGAGCACCATCAGCCGCGTGGAGCGCGGTCGCCCCCTCGACCGTAACCTCGCCCACACCGCTCTCGAAGGCCTCGGCGCCTGGGACCACACTCCGCTGTCCCCGCAACCACCCCCACCCCAGCAGTCCGACCCTCTATGGAAGCCTTGGACCTCTGCGGATACCAGCACAGTGAGCTGGCTCAGTAGCGAACTCCAACGCCTGGAACGCGACTACGACGTGCTGCCTTCCGCCTCTGTGCTCGCCGAGGCCGGACAACTCCACGGCGCCCTCATCAGGACCAGCACCAGCTCTGCGTCCCAACTCCACACACTGCTGGGTCTCAGAGGCAGGTCAGCCCTGCTCATGGGACAACTCGTCTGGGATGCTTCCCACCGCAAGGACAGCTCCACCGCGGCCATGTACCTGAACGAAGCGGTCCTGGCAGCCCAAGAGAGCAGGAACCGCACGGTTGCCGCGAAAGCGCTTCTGCGGCGCGCGTTCATCCCTCTCTACAGCAGCGGCGGAGACCTTCACGAAGCCCTGGCCAGCGCGCAACGCGCCTCCCACGCCGCCGAGGGCCACCCCGCGACCCAAGCCTCGGTGGCCCTGCACATCAGCGAGGCCCACGCCCGCATGGGCAACCGTGCCGAGGCCGAACACCACTTGGATGCCGCCGACACCTACGCGGAACAAGCCGACCTCGACTCCGACGAATGGTCGGGGCGCCGCCTGCGCATGGCCGGCTCCATCTACCTCGCCCTCGATCGCCCTGACCGGGCTCAAGCCCTTCTGGAGCAGGCCGTTCCTCTACTGGACGGGCGTGTCAAATCCCAAGCCATCGTGGTCGCCAACCTCGCCTTGGCCCACATACGCCAACGCCGCCCCGATCACGCAGTACAGTCCCTCCAACAGGCCTTGGGCATGGTCGAAACCACTCGGGCTGGCGGTGCCCTCCCCCTGGTCGCCACAGCCTCACGCGAACTACGGCCATGGCGTCGCGAGCCCTGGGTCGCTGACGTCCACGACCGGCTGTTCATCTTCCTCGCTTCCTGAGACCGAAAGCAGCACATGAACACCAGCAAGGAGCAGGTACGCCAGCGTGTCTGGGAACACATGGACACCGCAGGTGCCGGCCGGACCGGCAGCGTCCAAGGCAAGATCCCCGACTTCCACGGCGCACCGCAAGCCGCTCAACGCCTGAGCAAGCATGAACGGTGGCGCACCGCGCACGTGGTCAAGTCCAACCCCGACAAAGCCCAGGCCGAAGTACGAGAGGCCGCGATCGACGCGGGCAAGCAGGTGTACATGGCCGTGCCCCGCCTGGCCAGCCTCCAGCCCTTCTACTCCCTGGACCTTGCCCTGGGAGCGCCGGGGAGGGTTTCCGCGACGAAGGCGTGGGCCGCTGAACACGCCCCGCGGGTGACGGTGTCCCAGATGCGCCCCGTGGATGTGGTCGTGTGCGGAAGCGTCGCCGTCAACACCGCCGGGGTCCGCCTCGGCAAGGGCGCCGGCTACAGCGACATCGAAATGGGCCTACTCGCTGACGCCGGGCTCCTGGGACCTGAGACGTTGATCGTCACCACCGTGCACGACCTTCAAGTCCTCGACGAAGACCTGCCCGAAGGACCCCATGACGCCAGCGTCGACCTCATCGTGACACCGACCCGCACCCTCACCTGCCCACCCCGACGCCGACCCCAGGGCATCTTCGCCGAGGCGTTGAGCACCGAACAGAAAACGACCATCCCGGCACTGCACCCGTACCTCCAAGCTCAGTGAAACGCGACGCAGCACCACGTGCTGGCGTGCCACACCACCATGGCCTCGACACTGCGGCTGAAGATCCTCAGGACCAAAGTCCCGAGCCTGGCCGGAGGCTACTGGTTACGCTGGCACAACCCGAACAGGGTTCACCCTGCATATGGAGGAGTCACCCACATGGGGACGGCCAGCTGCGCCAACTGTGGTCGCCCACACCAGGCCTCGGTTTCAGCGTGCGCATGCATCCCCGTGTGGTTTTGGGCTGAACCGGACGTAACCCATGCTGTAGAGCGAGGCGAAGCTGCTGAGGTCATCCGTCTATTGCGTCGCCGCGTGCGCTGGCTGACTCAAGAACACATCGGCACGATGTGTGATCTGTCCCAGAGCACGATCAGCCGTGTCGAGTCCGGCCGTGATCTGGAAGGAACCCGGGCACAGCGCGTACTCGAAGGCCTGGGCGCCCCAACCGCCGACGTCACTGGAGAGGACGCAGCACACCCTGTTCCAGTGCCACCGGCCACGGGGACCGACGTCGTAGCGGACACACGACTCGCGGCACTGCGACGGACTGTTCATACCTACGATCTGCCTGAGGACGGGCCGATTCGCCCTCTAGGACAGTTGCGACGTTGCGTCGCTGCTGTGGTCCAAGACCGCCTGAACTCGCGCTACGAGCGTCTCCTGGACCTGCTGCCCACCGTGCTGCCCGAGCTGACACGTGCTCTGCACACCCACCACGGCACCCAACGTGCTCACGCGGCCCGGCTTCTGGTCCAGGCCTACCGTGCAGCGGACGCCATCGCCGACAAACGCGGCCTGCATGACCTGTCGGCGCACCTGATTCACATCATGCGCTGGGCCGCCGCCCAGACCGACGACGAGATCGTCCAAGCCATGGTCGCCTACGTGCGCGCGGAGACCTTCTTCACCACCCACAGCTTCGAACTCGGCCGCCGTCACCTCGACACCGTCGCTGACCGACTCACCCTCGCGTCCCCACACGCACAAGCCACCTACGGCGCCCTGCACATGCGCGCCGCCGTGCTGGCCGCCCGCGGGGGAGACCTGGACCGGGGGCGTGAGCACCTGGCCGAAGCACGCCAGGCTGCGGCCTCCACAGCCGAAGGCGTCTACGCCGGGACCGCGTTCGGCCCCGCCTCGGTGCGCATCCACGAGGTCACCTTGGCGGTCGACTCGGGAGAGCCTGTTGACGCCCTCGCCGCCGCGGCCGGCTGGACGCCTCCCCTGACGCTGCCCGCCGAACGCCGCTCCCACTTCTACGTCGACCTCGCCCGCGCCCAAGCAAGCACTGGCCGCCCCGAGCTGGCCCTGTCCGCGCTGGAGAGCGCCTGGCAGACCGCTCCCGAGCACACCCGGGTGCACCCGCAGGTGCGCAGCCTACTCACCGATCTGGTGCGGGGATCGAGCTGTCAACGCTCCGCGGTGACGGCGTTCACCACGACTACGGGTATCCCCCTACGCAACTAGGCTCTGGGCAGTTGGCTACTGGCGTTCCTGGGTTCGATGTGGGTTTGTCACTTGCCCTGCATCATTCAGACCGAATCGCCGAGGGCGCCCGTCCGCTACACCTCTGTGAAGGACAACTGATGGTTCCTCCTGTCCCCAATGCCTGTGTCACCTGCGGAGTAAGTGCCTGGCATCACACCAACACCGATCACGCCTACCAATCACCGTCCCCGCAAGAGCGGGGGATCCGGAGAAACGCCTGGAGCAACCTCAACAAGGCGAAGGCGACCGACGGTGGGCACGACGACACACACCAATGCAGTGAAATCACGCAGGGTGCGCACCCAGAGCGGTCGTTTGCGTAGCGTGTGGCGCGTGAACACGTTGGGAACCCAGCTGCCGCAGGGTACGGGGCGCTGCTGGTGGAATACGAACACTCACGCGCACGCGCTACCTTCCTCAGTCGTGATGTGGCCTGGTTCGAGGCCATCGTCGAACTACTGGAAGGTCGTAGCCGCCTTCAAGGGCTGGCCTAACAGCTGGGACGGACAGTGCCCTGAGGGCGGCATCACGCCTGCGTACTGACAGTAAGCACCCGCCAGGCCCGGATGCCCGCACCGTCACCGAAACCCAGAAGAGGCCCTAAGCGTTGACCAGCAGGTCGGGGAGTTGGTTGAGGGAGTCGATCACCCAGTCCGCCTGCTCGCGCACCACCGGGTCCTCAGCCCACAGATACCCCCACGGGCCCCGACGGATCAGTGCAGTGCGCAACCCGGCCGCGCAGGCGGGCACCACGTCGTTGTCACGGTGATCACCCACGTACACGATCTCCTCCGGCCGCCCCGGCGCCATGTCGACCACGCGTGCAAAAAAGTCCGGGTCGGGTTTGGCCACACCCCACTCACCCGACGTCGCAACCGCATCCACCGGCAGCTCCAGGGCGCGCAGCAGCTCGGCAGCCCGGGACGTCTGGTTCCCGGCGATCCCCACCCACAGGCCCGCCTCCCGCAGCCCTTTCAGACTCGGTCGCACGTCCGGGTACAGGTCCTCGTCCTCGATGAGTTCACCTCGCCCGGCGTCCTCGCGCAGCTGCCGCTCAGCCGCTAGGTCGAAGCCCGGTTGGAAGTACTCAAATGTCTCGGCGTTGTTGCGACCCTCGGCGGTCACCGCGCCCAGTACAGCGGAAAAGGTGTGGCGGGGCACGCCGATCCAGTCGGCCCAACGCCCCCATTCGCGGGTGTCGTCCAGCAGCGTCTCACCTACATCGAATACCACCGACCGAATCATAGGACCTCCCCAACCACCAAGGCGGCTTCTTATGCCGGACACACCCTAGCGAGTACGAAAAACCCGACCAGCCGCCCGGTTCGGCCCCGTGCGACCACTACAGCATGGGGTGGCATCGGCGCCAGAAGATACGAGTGACCTCGTACCGGTGTCTTCAGGGCCACAGTGTGCCTTGTTCCCAGTGACTTGTCGGAGGAGGAGAAGCAACGGGGCGTTGGTTGCGCAGGGCGTGGTAGTCCCGACCGCGGAGCTTGCACTCCTTGGCGGCCTGCTCGGCCCAATCCTTGCCTGTGACGGCCGGGAAGCCAAGTCCCCGTAGGTGCACGCCGATCGTCTCAGCAGCATTGATGACCCCATGCGTTTGCACGTCGAGCACGCAGACATCGTCCTCATGCAGTGGCAAGAGCGGCTCTTCACGGGCTCGTACCACCCGCCATCCGCACTCTCGGAGATGGGTCGCTTTCTCACGGTCCCGGCCCTCGAAACCGCGGTGCCAGTAACTCCCATCGAACTCCACGATGAGGCCCTGTGCGGGCCAGACCATGTCACACCGGTAGAGCCGCGCAGATGTGCGTACCGAAGGGTGGTGAACGTCGAGCCCTGGCAGCGCGAGCGAGAGCGCCAGTTCCATATCAGTCTGTTGGCGGGAGTTGGGAGTTGGTGCGCAACGAGGACAGTTCGACCCCTTGGAGCGTACGAAGACAAGTGTGGACCATGAATGACCACAATCGGCCTTCCACCACACCTTTCGAGCTGACCCGGGCACGACATCGGACGGGGACAACCCACCGTTGCGGGTGGGGTGCCACTCCTTCGCCAAGTCTGGCCGCAGGGTTGCCAGATCGTTGCCGAAGCCCGTGCGGTGTCCTGAACAGTAGGGGCACCCGAGCCCCTTGTTGCGATGGCTGATGGTCATGTCCCAGGCATGTCCACAGGGGCCCAGCCACCAGACTCGCAGGTTCGAGGAGGCAGCGACCGTCGCCAACTCCACGCCGGAATTCTTCGTCGGATGCCACTGCTGAGCAAGGTCAGGCCTGGATTGGATCAGCAGGGAGCCCCCCACGCCAGTGCGCGGCATACGGGAACCCTGTGCGGATCGCTCTCGCCCACAACGCGGGCAACCGCGCCCCTCGGCCTGCGAGCGGCAGACGGCCTCCCACTCGTTTCCGCAGTCTGGACACAACCACCAAGCACGATGCCCAGAGTGCGGTGAGAGGTCTTCAGGGCGTACGTCGCCGTTGCGAGTGGGGTGCCACCGGGCCGCCACAGCCGGATGCGCCACAGCCAGGTTGTGTTTTGCGTGAGGGCGACGCTTGGCACAATAAGGACAACCAGTTCCCTGGACTGCTCTGTGCGAGATTCTGGTCGACCATTCGTGCCCACAAAGGCCCTTCCACCACACGGTACGGTTCGAGCCAGGGAGCACCATCGTCGGTTTCAAGTCCTCGTTCTTGACGAGATCCCATTCGGCGCTCAGACGCGGATGGGTGTGGGCCAGCGACCGGCGCGGCTCACCAGGCCCAGAATCGTGTCCTATGGTGATCAAACCCTGCCGGGCGCCAACGGACTTTGCTACGCAGGCGGGGCAGCCTTCGGTGCACCCGTTGCGGACCCGGTCTGAGACGCGTGCCTGCCAGGAATCGCCACACGAACATAGCCACCATACTTTCTGAGAAGAACCCGCTCCTATCTTCTCTGGTGAGGTCGTGTTTCTCGTAGGGTGCCACTGCTTACCCAGTTCAGGCGATTCCTCTGCAAGGCAGGATCTGGTGAGAGGACGGCGCTTCTTCTCTGCTGCACGCTTGAGGGAACAGGGCCGACACCCTGCCCCCTCAGCGCGGCTACCGATGCGGGCCTTCCACTCATGACCGCAGGTGCCGCACAGCCACCATGCGTGAGTGCCAGCGCCGGCCTTGACATCCCACGGGGTCACACTGTTCAGAGAGGGGTGCCACTCAACGGCCAGTTCAGGAAGTTTCTCTGCGAGAGAACACCCTGCTTTGGGCTTTTGGGGTCCTCGTGGTGGCATGACCTTTTCCTTTCCTCGGGCACGAGGACGATAGAGCACGGCGAGGACATTCCATGACGCTCGCGTGGTGGCCTGTAGGCGACTAGGGGAAATAATGCCAATAATGAATAACGCGAACTTCAGGCGTTTTGGGTGCAATGGAGCCTTGTGTCCACAAAGTGTGCCTGCGCCCTTGCATGCAGCGACACCGGGCAAGGACCGGAAGGAAACCGCAGTGGGGGCACCCGTGGGCAGGTGTGCGCTTTCGGGACCGACCGCCCCGGCCGCACTCCAGCCGAGAATCGCCAAGCGCATCCTTCTCACCGGCGGCCGCGGCTTGGTCAGCCTGGACCACCTCAGCGGCATCGTCTGATGCGCAACCGTGCCGCCAAGGTCTCAAGCGCGTCGATAACTCCAGGCCTGCCCCGTGCCCCGGTACTCCTCGACCGGTATCGGCACCACCCCCTCGGGCATGTGGGACGTATAAAGCAGCCCGTGCAAGTGGTCGACCTCGTGTGCCACCAGACGGGCCAGAGCGTCAGTGAACACCGTGATCGCCGTACCGCCGCCCACCAGAGCGTGTTCCACCTCGACGCGTCGTGGGCGTGGCACGAGTCCACGCACGTCGAAGAAGCTCAAGCATCCCTCGTACTGGGAATCGAACTCGGGTGAGGAATCGATGATCCTCGGGTTGAGCAGAACCAAGGGCACGGCGTCGAGGTCAGGTGGAAACACGATCGCGGCAGCCCGGTCGATTTCGATCTGCGCGGCCGACGCCATCACCCGCCTGGTGCCGTCACCGGTCACCAGTGTCTACGCGCTCAGCCCCACCACCTCCACCTGGCGTCCCCACGTGGAGGTGGAGGAGTCCGCGCACGTACTCCTCGCCCACAGCGACGGGGTGAGGGGCACCATGTACCTCTCACGCCACGATGACCGCCAGGACATGATCGACCTGATCGCTGAGCACGGGCGTATCACCATCACCGACAGCCACGCCCGAATCAGCGTCCACGCACCGGGCGGGCTGGAGCACACCATGTCGGTTCAGGCCGCTGACCATCCCTGGGCGCAGATGCTGCGCTTCCACACCAACAGCCTGGGGGACGCCTCGGTCGACCGCTCCGAAGCCCGCATCGGGGTGCTCAGCGTCTCCCTCATCCAGGCCGCCTACACCTCCCTGAGGTCGGGCAGCCCCGAACCGCTTCCCGCTGTCACAACGCACATGGAAGGAGCGGCCTGATGGGATTCACCTGGCCGCCTGTGGATGCTGAAGTCCGTGCCGCCGTCGACCGACAGCTCGGCGAGACCGTTTCGATCTATGACCGGTCCGGAATCATCGCCCGCTTCGAGGACGCCTTCGCCGCCCGGCACAGCGTCAGCTTCGCCCTGCTGACCAGTTCGGGAACGGCGGCGTTGCACTCGGCCTACTACGCGCTGGACATCGGGCCCGGGGACGAGGTGCTGGTGCAGGACTACACCTTCTTCGCCACCGCCACCCCACTGTTCCAGCTCGGAGCGGTGCCAGTCCTGGTGGACGTGGACTCCGTGGGCACCGTTGACCTGGACCAAGCCGCCAGGCTCCTCACCCCCAGGACCAAGGCGTTGGTCATCACCCACATGTGGGGGCACCCCCAGGACACACTGCGCCTTAGGCAGTTCTGCGACCAGAACACGATCGCCCTCGTCGAGGACTGCTCCCACGCCCATGGCGCCGCCCGAGAGGGTGTTTCCGTGGGGCAGCTCGCTGACGCGGCCTGCTGGAGCTTGCAGGGCCGCAAGACCATCACCGCTGGCGAAGGGGGCCTGCTGGCCACACGCCACCAGGATGTGTACGAGAAGGCGACGCTGCTGGGACACTTCAACAAGCGCGCCCTGGCCGAGGTGGACACGGCCTCGCCGCTGTACCGCTACGCCGAAACCGGGCTGGGCCTGAAGTACCGGGCGCACCCGCTCGGCTTGGCGATGGCCGAGGTGTACCTGTCACGCCTGGACGGTTGGCTGGAGCACCGGTGCCAGCACGCCAAACGGATCGAAGCCGTGCTCGCCGGGCGAGCGGGGATCGAGATTCTGACACCGGTCGGTCCTGGGCACACCCCGACGCTGTACGCCTTCGTGTTCACCATCGACCCGGGCCGGGCTGGGTTCACCCGTGAGGACCTGCTCGGCGAGTTGCTCCTGTTGGGTTGCACCGACGTGAGTGATTGCGATGCGATGCGTCCCCTGCACACCTACCCGGCCTTCACCCAGCTGCGTTCCCCCGTGGCCACCTACCCGCCTACGCCGCGTCATGGCGACCTCAGCGGGGCGGAGTGGATCGCCGCCCACTCCCTGCGCGTGGCCGTGCCAGCCGACGACTCGGACCAGGCCGATCGGCACACCCAAGCGGTCGTCGATGCCCTGGAAACCGCCTTGGACAGGCTGGGGCGAGGCTAGTGTCAGGCTCATGAGTATCGACGTTCAAGCCCTGTCGGAGAGTGCCCGCCGCGACGGGATCGGCAAGGTCGTTGTCGGGGCGGTCATCCACCACCTCGGCCAGGTACTGATCCTGAGGCGCAGCAGCTCGGATGACTTCCTCCCTGGGATCGAGGAGCTGCCCTCCGGCGGTGTCGACGCGGGCGAAACCCTCTTTGAGGGGCTGGCACGGGAACTCTCCGAGGAGGTGGGACGGGTCCGTGGCCTCGACCTTGACCCAGATTTCGTGTCGGTGTTCGACTACGTATCGGGGAGCGGTCGCCGGGCCCGGCAGTACACCTTCGCCCTGCCCTATGACGGGGCGGAGGTCGTTCTGTCCGACGAGCACACCGCTTACCGCTGGGTGCAGCCCGACCAGCTTGGGGACAGCGATCTCACCGAGGAGTCGAAGCAGACGATCCAGGAGTGGTCGAGGTCCACCACTCGGGGCGCCTGACCCCGGTCCACACGACCCCGCATCCGGGACACGGACAACAGCGTGTCGGCCTCGTCCTGATACGTACCCGGCGGACCATGTTCTCACCAGAGAACGCATATCCGGCCCCAGCTTGGCCTCGGCACCAGGGCCGCTGCGGTGAGTGTTCACAGGGTTCGCTGGCCAGCGAACCAGGTACCGCACTCGCTCACCTCAGCGATCACCATTTCCTCCACCGCTCGGGGTTCCTGGTCCAGCCACACCACGTCGGCACTGCACCGGGCCCCTTTGGCCTGAGGGCGTGCGCCTCACTCTCTGCTTCAACCGCCAGCAGGGTCCTCTGGTGGCCGGTACCCTTCCTCTTCCCCTCGCGCCTCCATGCCGCCCCTTCCGCCACCGTGTTCCTTGCCCGTGAGACGAAGCAACCGATCGTCTATGACGCCACCGCGCA
Source organism: Nocardiopsis synnemataformans (assembly GCF_965343085.1). NCBI lineage: Bacteria > Bacillati > Actinomycetota > Actinomycetes > Streptosporangiales > Nocardiopsidaceae > Nocardiopsis > Nocardiopsis synnemataformans. The sequence continues at coordinate 82,471 of NZ_CBDRFA010000026.1, forward strand.
ATGGGAGGAGAGACTACGAGATCGGCTCCCTCGGATCCCGGAGCTAGGAACACGCCCTTTCGTATAGTTCGTAGGGCCCTTTCCATGGCACCGCAACTGAGGGTCGTGGCGATGATTCTCCTGCTCACCTGCCAGGATCGTGGCTGGATCGACGAACTGGTACTTGTCGTTCTGTTTCTAGCGCGGGAACCACGTTTCCCGGGGCGTCCAGCCACACCTGCTGACCGTGTGGTGTGACCGTCACACCGAACCGTGTGTGCGAGGGCTTACCCACATCCACCCACCAACGGTAGGACGACTCCAGTTCCGCGAACAGCCTTCGTGATCCGTGCTGGCGCACGGCATACTCGGCACTCTCAGGTTCGACGCGCCATGACGCCCACGACCGCGAACCCGGGTCCATCAGGTAGACCGTGTACCGCTCAGAGGCGGAATCGTCGTGGTCGTAGACCAGAGTCGACGTCATTCCCGGAACACGCAGGCCGATCGCGAAACCGGCGTCGAAGTCACCCACGGGCTCATAGGGGTGCAACCGCGTACTCGCCTCACTGACGTCGTGTTCGGCCCGTACCCGGTCCTCGACGGAGCCGTGCGGGGGGCGTTGGGCCCGCGTCCACATGAACGCGGCATCGCCGTCGAAGCGACCCACCGCCACCCCGCGGTCGACCTTGAGCCGCAGCAGTGCCCCACTGTGGAAAGCCGTGCCGAACGGAACGACCACAATCCCGCCTGATCGGGTCTGTTCCACCCACGCATAGGGGACGGTGCCGACGGCCGCAGTCGCCACAACCCGATCGAACGGGGCCCGCGGCGGGTACCCCTTCTCTCCGTCCGCGGTGACGACCTTGACCGGCCATCCTGCCCGCTCCAACGCCACGGTGGCTTGCTCGGCCAACTGGGTATCGATCTCCACCGTGGTGACGTTCTCGGCTCCCACCACCGACGCCAGCAAAGCCGCGTTGTACCCGCTTCCCGTGCCGACCTCCAACACGGACAGGCCAGGAGACAGATCAGCGCTCTCCAACATCATGGCGACGACGGTGGGCATGGACGCGGTGGAACTGACGTATCCGTTCCCGGAGTCCTCCCCGTCGTCGAGCTGCACGGCGATGGGAGCGTCGGCATAGCAGGCGCGCAGCCACGCTGCGGGATCATCGCCGCGACAGAGCGGCGCGGGCTTGCCGTCAGCGTCGCGGACCCAGATCGTGTCGGGGATGAACCGGTGGCGGGGCACCTGGAGAAAGCTGTCCCGCCACGCCGCGGGCATCTGATCGGCGAGGCGGGACTGCAGGAGGTCGGGGTCGCTCACTTGTCGTCTCGCTCGTGCTTGCCGCCGACGGAGCCGCCATCGTTGGGGGTGGGTGGGGGCGGCGGCTTGTCCTTCTGGCCGTCCCAGCGGGACGGGTCGTCATGCTTTGCCATGGGGGTTTCCTCAGTGGTTTGGAAGCGGAAAAGCACGTCTCTGTGAGCGTAGTTTTCCTATCACCCACTGTTATGGCTTTCGGCCGAGAGCGGCCACCGGCAGCCTCGCATGTGTAGCTACGCAGGGACGGGGAAACAGCCTCAGCTGCTTCCCCAGTAGCCGCGCGACCGAGATCCCTCCAACGTGGGAACCCTCAGGAAGACCAGGATTGAGGGCGCATCGGTGCCCAGGGTATGGAGCTGTGGACGGACGTGGTGCAGCCCCGTGGGGTGAGCTCTGGGCGGTACCTGCTCCCCGGTGCAGGTCTGGATCATGCCGTAGCCGCTCTGGGGCTTAAAAGAGGCGCCTGGCTCATGCCCACGGAATAGGTCATCCATCCTGGCCGGAGTCGTGGCGCAGCACCTGGGCCTCGGCTGGTCCACACGTGATCCTCCAGACTCACAACACAGCCCAGGAACGCCGCACGGACTTTCCGGAAACCGCACCCAGCGCTGCCACGGGCGGGCCAGGATGGGCCCATGGCCAAACAACCGTTCGGGCCTGCGACGACATCGTTGAGCACACACGTACTCCTCCTCGATGGCGGCAAGGTGCTGATGATGCGTCGTGCCCTCGACGACGCCTATGCCCCAGGGCTCTGGCATGCCAGCGTGGCGTGCAGGGCTGAGCTCGGGAAGGGCCTGCTGTCCGCTGCGGCCCGCCAAGCACACGAGGAACTGGGCGTTGTTCTTGAGCCATCGGACCTGCAGTTCGCCCACGTCGTTCACAGCCAGGAAAGCCGGGACCAGGCCTGGGCCCACTTCTTCTTCGTCTGTCGACGTTGGCAAGGCACACCGGTCAACCGGGAACCCCACAAGTACACGCACCTCAGCTGGTGGCCCGCTCACAAACTGCCTGCGGACACGGTCGATTACTGCGCCCAGGCTGTCGCACTCCTGTTGTCGGGCACCCGGTTCTCCCAGTACCCGCCCAACGCTGCCCACGCCGTACACCGTTCACCTGAGCCCCAGACCACACAGCTGGGAGACGCAGGCGTTCCTGGTTCTCTGGCCCGCGTGCTCGGCGACATCGCCGATGAACGCCGTCGCCAACAGACCCTGTACGGAATCCAGCGCCTGCCCTCGGGCACCGACTCCAAACACGAACTCCAGGCCGCCCAGGCCCAGGCTCGGGTTGACACGGCCGGTGAAGGCCTCACCTGGTGGGACCTGGCCTTCGAGGAGCTGTGCGAGGCGCGTGCGACCGAGGACCCGCAAGAACTCTACGCAGAACTGATCCAAACCTGCGCCGTCCTGACGCAGTGGGCACAGAGCATTCCCCGACCCTGAAAAGGAATCATGAGGTCCTACACCATCAACCTGCCGGACACGGTCACCGACGAGCAGTACACCCGGCTGATGCACTCCTCTTATGAGTCCGCAGCTGCCGCATGCGGCGGAGAGCGGAACGTCGAAGTCATCGATGATGGCAAACAGCCCTACACCGATCACCAGAAACAGTGGGAGACCTCCGGGCAGAAGCACCGCTGGAAACCCCGCCAGGAGGCCAGCACAAGCGAACCCCACGGTGCTGCGGACCTTCCCACCCTCAGGTTCACCCCCAGCCCGTTGTCGTTGATCTACACAGCCGCGCAGCTCCTCGACACCGTGGCCCCGCTGTATCCAACACCGGTCAACCTGTACATGGAAAACGTGAACTCGCCAGAGCCGGAGATCTCTTTCCAACTGGATGCAGTGGTGGACCAGGACGACCGGACACGTTCGGTGGACATCTTCGCTGACGCCCTTGGTGCGGAGGCGCTTACCGATCCCTCAGGACGCAAATCGTTCACCACCCTTTTCCAGGGCGTGAAGCTCACCGTGACTACAGGGCCCATGAAAGACCAGACGTGGTGCCCTCCAACCTCATGGGACTACCAGGCCGGTCAACATGCCGAGGAACTCCTGATGCTAAGCGCCTTTCCTGAAGTTCTGCGCGTAACCCCAGGCCAGAACGCGGCAGCGGGCGCGTGTTGACAAGGACCTCGCTGGGGGTTGGATCGAGGTTGTAGCCATCGTCTGACCACCCGGCGAGGTCGTGATCAGTATGCGCCCGCCCACCGTGTTCGCCCAAGCCCCCACCAGCGACATCACCCACCTGCACCACGAGCTCAAAGGTCGATGGAGAGTGGCCCTGCGAGCGGTGATGGTCCTGCTGTCCCTGCACGGCCTCCCACCCGCCCAGATCGCCGCCCTGCTGGACTATGACCCCGCCACCGTGCGCCGTTGGATCAACCACTACAACCACGAAGGCATCCGCGGCCTGGCCGACCGGCCCCGCACGGGGCGCCCCCGCCTGGGCGGGCCACGGCTGTGCGCGCGGATCACCGCGCTGCTCAGGCGCCCCGGCCCCTGGACGCTGATGCGCCTGTGGCGCTACCTGGGCCGACCCCGCATGAGTGCGCGCACCCTGTACCGCCGGGTGCGCCAGGTCGCCCTGTGGCGCCGACCCAAAGCCATCGCCCGCGGCGACCCCGCACGCGCAGCCGTGCTGGCCGCCCTCACCGCCCGCATGCGTCTGCTCCCGGCCGGGGCGGTTATCTGGGTCGAAGACGAGACCCACCTACATCTGCTGCCCACCCTGCACGCGACCTGGACACTGCGCGGACACCGTCCCCGCATCCTCACCCCGGGCCGCAACCGGCAGATCACGGTGTTGGGAGCGCTGGAGGTGAGGACCGGCACCTGGGTCTACCGGCTGGGGAAGCGGAGCGCGGCCGACTTCGTGGCCCTGCTGGAACAGGTGGTGGCCGCTTTCCCGACCGCTCCGGCGATCGTGGTGGTCTGCGACAACGACAGCATCCACCATGCCCGCCTGGTGCGGCAGTTCGTGGCCGCCCATCGGGGTCTGCACGTGTGGTTCGGGGCGCGCTACAGCCCGCACGACAACCCGGCCGAACGCGTCTGGGCCGCGTTGAAGGCGTATGTGGCCAACACCGCGGTCAGCTGGCCGGGCCGACGACGGCAGGTGCATGCCTTCTTCCGGTCCCGTTCACCCGATCAGCTACTGGTCACCGCCGCCCCCTGGACCAGCCCGTGGTTCCCCGCTGGTTACGCGCAGAACTTCAGGAAAGGCGCTTAGCCAGGGTCCTTCGCACCCTGGACTCCACGCACCTACACCGACTCCAGGTCCACTCCTACGCGGAGAAGGGCATCTTTCTGAGCAATCTCACTGTGACGGCCGAAGGGTTTCAGCTTCTCGAAAAAATGAACGGATCCGCCGTCGAACCCGAGAGTACAGGTCGCCACGTCTTCACCGAGTTGATCGCTGATCGGCAGCTGTCGGTCTACCGGTTGGCTTGAAGAAGACAGGTCACCACCGAGCCCTCACATCTTCGATGTAGCCCAGCGAGGTGTGGTGGCGTACGCCGTGTGCGTCCTGCCACTACACCCGCTGCCCTGAGGCCGTGACCGTCAGGCCGAAGCCCTGTCGCTGAGGGCGACCTGCGGGCCACCCACCAGCGAGAGACCACCTCGACCTCATCGAACAGTCGATGGCGCCAGTCGACGCCCAGGAGGCGAAGGACACCAGTGACCCCACCCCACCTGCACCAGGCCTGGCAGCACGCGCTCAGCGCCCTGGAGCTGACCACACCACCTGCGCACACACCGCACCAGGGTGTGGGCGGCCGGACCCTGAGCGGCCCCGTCACCCGTACTGACGGGTCCTCGGCGTGGCTGCGTGTGGCGTCAGCGCCCCGGCCGGGCGGCCGGATGTGGGAGGGCAACCTCGTGGCTGAGAAGACCTTGCCCGCCCACATTCCCCGACCCCGGTTGCTGGCCGCACACGAGTGGGGCTCGGGGCCGGTGTTCCAAGCGCTGGTGTTCTCCCGCCTGAACGCGCTCCCGGTGTCCCCGACACCGGACCTGCAAGGCCCGCCCGCCCTCGACTCCGCCTGGTGGACGAGCCTGCGCGCGACCCTGCACCAGCTCCAACAGGTCCCCGCCCTTGCGGGCCGACACAGCCACACCCCCGGGTTCATCGAACGCCTACCCACCCACCTTCCCGAAATCGGCCAAGCAGGAGTGGACCTGGCCGTTCGCGCCTGGGTGACCTCGCACGCGGACCTGCACTGGGCCAACCTCACCCGCACTCCGCTGACCCTGCTGGATTGGGAAGGG